>NZ_JBALMG010000195.1:30168-33319 GCF_036963225.1 Bacillus sp. JJ783
TGAATGTTTTTGATTAATAAGGTATACTACATACATAATCAAATATGTATTTGAATAAGAGGTGTTACTTATGAAAGAAGAACATTGTGAACTTTGTTATCACGATGAGCAAAAAGTAAAACATGCAAGTGATATGTTGGAGAAAGAAAATATAAGTAGTGTAGCGAAAATGTTCAAGGCACTCGCGGATGAAACACGATTAAAAATTGCGTATGCACTGTATACGGAAAAGGAACTTTGTGTACGTGATGTCGCCAGTATTATTCATAGTAGTATTGCAACGGCTTCGCATCATTTAAGACTGTTACAAACAATAGGATTAGCAAAAAAGCGTAAAGAAGGAAAACTTGTTTTTTATTCATTAGATGATTCTCATGTAAATGGATTAATTGAATTAGCGTTTAGTCATAGTAGTGAAATGAAAAATAAAGAATTCGATATGTAGTAAGGCATTTTCATAAAGAAATTTCTTTATGAAAATGCAATTTTAAAAGGAGAGGAGATAATAAGTATGATTAAGCTCGTTTTAATAAGACACGGACAAAGTGAATGGAATGTTGAAAATCGGTTTACAGGCTGGACAGATATAGACTTATCAAATGCTGGTCTTCGAGAAGCAAGAGAAGCTGGAGAAGTTTTGAAAGCCAATGGATTCTCATTCGATATAGCATATACATCTGTTTTAAAAAGGGCGATGCGTACTTTGTTGATTACTCTTGAGGAAATGGATTTGATGTGGATACCTATTCATAAAACATGGAAATTAAATGAGAGACATTACGGTGCACTTCAAGGATTGAATAAAGAAGAAACAGCGAGAAAATATGGTGATGAGAGAGTAACTTTATGGAGACGTTCAACAAATGTACGCCCACCAGCTCTTACAAAAGATGATGAGAGATATGAAGCGGCACATCCGAAGTATAGAGATTTAAAAGATAATAAGTTTCCCCTTACAGAAAATCTAGAAGATACAGAAAAACGAGTTGTTTCATATTGGGATGAAGAAATAGTCCCTAATTTAAAAGATGGAAAAAAAGTGATTATTGCAGCGCATGGAAATACAATAAGAGCTTTAGTAAAATATTTAGATCAAATTTCAGATGAAGATATAGAATATGTAAACATTCCAACAGGAACACCATTAGTTTATGAATTTGATAACGATTTAAAACCGATATGTCATTATTATTTAAGAATGAAAATGGGTATAAAACAAACGGTTTAATATACCCTACCTATGTATTGTATATGGATATCGGAGGTGATTTATATTGTTACATTATACTGTCGTAAATAAAAAAATTGTGGGTCATGTGAATTATGTGCTTCCGTAGCTCCTGATATATATCAATTAGATGGAAAAGGAAAATCATTTGGTGTATTAGATAACAATGAAGGAATAATGGGAATCCCAAAAATTTTCTTGGAAGCAATGTTGGCAGCTAGTGACGGCTGTCCAACAAGTTCAATTCAAGTAAGAAAAGAGCCGTTTATAAATAAAGTGAAAATTCAATAGAAGAATTATTAAAGATAAAACAAGATTAAAAGGAGGAATTTATATGGGACATCATCACGGTCACCAACATCATGGGCATACTCACGGGCATTCCCACGGACATCATCATTTTGAAGAGAGTAGAGAAGGGAATAAGAAAGGTTTAATTACGGCATTAGTAATTACGGCAATTATTATGTTTCTTGAATTTTTTGGAGGACTAGTTACAAATAGTTTAGCCTTATTATCTGATTCAGGACATATGTTAAGTGACACGAGTTCGTTATTATTAAGTTTAATTGCCATTGGATTAGCAGCTAGAACTGTTACTTCTACAAAAACGTATGGATATTATCGTTTTGAAATATTGGCGGCATTAATTAATGGTATTACATTATTTGTTGTAGCTGGACTTATCGTGTGGGAAGCGATTGGAAGGTTTTTTGAACCACCAACTGTAGCAAGTGGTCCGATGATGTTAATCGCATCAATTGGTTTACTAGCAAATTTAATTAGTGCATGGGCTCTTATGAGACAAGGTGATGTGAAAAATAACGTCAATTTACGTAGCGCATATTTACATGTTCTTGGAGATGCTTTAGGTTCAGTTGGTGCGTTAGTAGCTGGTGCACTTATGTCGTTATTTTCATGGTATATTGCAGATCCAATTATTTCAGTGGTTGTAGCGCTATTAATTTTAAAGAGTGCATGGGGAGTAACAAAACATTCCATTCATATACTTATGGAGGGTACACCTGTTTCAATTGAGATAGAACAAGTTAAGCAAGCTATTAAAGAAGTAGAGGGTGTACGTGATATACACGATCTCCACATTTGGACAATTACATCAGGATTAGATGCATTAAGTGTCCATGTAATGATCGATAAAAAACAGGACGATCAAGAAGTGCTTCAAAATATTATTACTATGTTAAAACAGGAGTTCCATATTGAACATGCTACAATTCAAATCGAAACGCTTAAGATTAAGCATAGTGAAATGGTCGTTTAATAAAATTCAACAAAAAGGCTATGGAGGAAATTCTCCATAGCCTTTTTGTTCACGTAAGTAGAATTGTCCTTTTTGAAAGTTTTGTTTCAACTTTTCGTCTAAAGAGACAAAAAGTTGTCACAATTCCGTCACAATTAGCATAAACATACTATAAACGAAATGAACTTATCCCGCATAATAGCCCAATTGATTCAACTAATAATCAGTAGGGCTGAAAACACCACTGATTAAAAGTTCACTTTATTCTCAAGGAGGTAGGTCGTATGAAAACTATTCTTGCTATAGCTGGGCTTATTTGGGTTTTATCACACGGTATTCCAATTTATGAAGGAGAACAAATTCGTAGTGCTCTAAATAAAGAATTTAATGAATATCATATTATTGATCGACAAGATAATGTTGTTACAGTTCGTGTAAATAATTGTTTTCATACAGTTACCGTTGAAGGAACTTCTGTAGTTAATGACACAAAATTATGTGATCAACAATAGATGTATATATAATAGAAAGAAAAAAAGTCTCAATTCAAATTTGTGATGATTGAGGCTTTTTTTATTGAATTTTAGTGGGAGATTTTATTGTTTTTTTGGAAAAGAGAAAGGGTATAGTGATAATTTGGATTTAGAAGCTAAGTATTTGTT
>NZ_JBALMG010000196.1:0-273 GCF_036963225.1 Bacillus sp. JJ783
GCTATATGATGTCCCTTTTTTTTAGGTGAAAACCCCCTTAAACCTTTTTATATTAAGGCTTTACATGTTTATAACCCTATTTTCATGTATTAATGCAACATGAAAATCCATAGCTGTATGATGTCCCCTTTTTTACCCAAACATGAAAACTCGCCTAGCCACTTCATGTTCCTTTTGTAATTATAAAATTACAGATAAACCGCATTAACATCACTGTTTAAAAGGGTTTATCTGTTTAATTCACAATTATAAACATGAAAATCTATAGCCATA
>NZ_JBALMG010000196.1:349-2787 GCF_036963225.1 Bacillus sp. JJ783
CTATAGCCATATCATGTCCCTTTTATTTTTTAAAAAATCGATATAACTGTTGATTTAATCATGTTTACAAGGTTTTTTTACTATTTCCCTTCTTTTCTACCAATATGAAAATCTATAGCCATATCATGTCCATAAAAAAAAAATAAAGAAGCCTGAAACCCCTTGATACACAAGGGATTAAAGGGCGTTTCATCTTTTTATTTTTTCTCTTAAAGGGACGCATTTCAGCAAATTTCGATTTGGTATAATCAAAATTGGTATATTTTATAGTGTTTTGGCATTTATTTCTGAATTTATAAGTAGGAGGTGAAAAAGATGGGAAAATCATTTATTATTCGTAATCAACGTAGTCTAAATGGACAATCTACAAATGCAGTTTTAGTAACACTGAAGTCTTGGCAAAAACTTGTTGAAACTTTCGAAGAGAAATACTACAGCTATAAAGATACATACCTTGAGGATATTGTTGATCATATGACATATGAGGAGCGTATTGCCGATGTGGATGGCTTCGTAGCACAGGCTAAACCATCTTTTTCACGTCGTACACTATCTGCTATTTCGGAAACAATGGGAAGAAAGCATAAATTATATGGCCTTACAAACGCAGATTTGGAAGTCTTCTTATATCTACATAAAAAATGTTACACGAATGGAATCATTCCAAATGTAACAATACATATGATGTGGGAAGATTACAAACTATATAAAGAAGAATTTGCTTACATACAGCATTCTCAATTCTATATTGCATTAAAGAAATTAAGTATACATAACATTATTACGATTGAAAATGAATTAGATGGCCGATATACAATTAAATTAACTCATTTTATGAATGAAGAAACTGAAAAGGCCAATGCATATGTTTATATTAGCCCCGTGGTATTTACGAAAGCTTTCTTTGGGCTATCCGTTGCATCTAAGAAGCTATTCTTAGATATTGCTATGCAACAGCACAGTGAAACTACACTAAAACGTTCCTTAGACAAACAAGATGAAAAAGGGAATAAAACTCATTTTGGTGGGATGTACCGCTTTTTACATAAAAAATATCCACATCAAATTCGCGCAGTTATGACAGAATTAACAACTGCATTACCATGTACAGGGACTCCACTATTCAAAATTTGTAAATTACAAAAAGGGGTTAAGAATAAAAAAAGATATACGACTCTATATCTATCCTTACATACGGATTTCTTATGTGCAAAAGAAACAGGAGAAGTACAGTATCGCGATCCATTCACACCAAAGCTTACTTATGCTCGTAAAGCTCGTTTTATCGAATCCGTACTACAAGAAATGAATATTGGTGAATTTACACAAGACATGAACAAGTTTATCCATGTACTTAAATATACATGCCATCGACAAATTCGAAGCGTAATTCATAGCTTACGTGACATGATAGATCGTAATGAAGAGTATCCAAGCAAATTAGTATATACACTGAAAAAATTATTAAATCAAACATCACAATATCAAATTCTTGATACCGCAGCTAAAGAGGGTATTTATCCTCTGATTACACAACATGTTCCAAAAGAACAAAAAGAACAAGCTGTATTTGATTTCGGATTACATTTCTCTATGTACTCTCTAAGAAACATCAAAAAGTTGTTCCGCAAAACGTATGAATTACTAAATTACAAATTTGCTGTACCTGTTACAGAGGAATCTTATCACCGCAACTATCTAAAGTATCAAGAAGAAACGTTGTTTAGAAAGTACGCTTATGAACAAGGTACAAACCTAAACGCTTATATGGCTTTAGAAATAGAAATACGTGAACTCTTAAAGGTAAGAGGACATAAAGAACGCTCTATTCCTAGTGATGTTCGGGAATTGTTCATTGAGAAGATAGATAGATTACCGAAAGAAAAGCTTCGCGTTATTGAGGTACCTGATAACTTTAATTTAATTACATTTATGCGTGCCTTTGAACAGTTAATACGCGCTGGTATCCCAGTAACAACGGCTGAGCAAGTACTGACAGCAATGAAAACGAACTAATCATAATCAGCTCTCTATTTTTGAAAAAAATTCAAGATAGAGGGCTATTCGTGTTGATACGTTTATTTAAAAGAATTTTACTCATTCTTCACAATAAGTAACTTTACTCGATTCTATTCAAAATAGAGTCTTTTTTTATGCAATCATATACAAAAATAGTATAGTACCTATCTATATTTCCACACATACTTCCATAAAAACATGTTATAAGCTGTCTATATACATTCAAATATCTACAAGAAATCATAAGAAAAAAATTAAATTTCGTGGATAAGTAGATAAATAACACATAATGTGAATAATTTAGTGCCATTATCATTGATATAAATGGCTTATACGCCTTCATCTATCAAAAATCATCAATATTAATGTGAGTTATGTGTGAAATTAGGATTATGTTGATTAAATAACACATAATGTGA
>NZ_JBALMG010000197.1:0-23358 GCF_036963225.1 Bacillus sp. JJ783
ACCAAAGAACAAATAACTTGAACTTATGCCCTTTCATTATTCTTTTACTCTCCCTTAGTGCTTCACTTGCTGTATAATCCGGATTCTCTATTAAAATATAATATGCCATTGAATAAGAAAAATATTTAATAATACCTGGAACAATTAATAACAGGCTCCATAAAAATAGAAAAATAGCCTGCAACACTCCTAATTTCATTGATTTAAACAAATTGTTCTTCCTAAACCCCACAAATACATCGTCCACCTTAGCATCTTCATTTTTACCTAAGCGTAAGGTGAAAACAGAATACCCATAATTAAAGATACCTTGTATGACACTGTAAATTAAGAAACAAATCAGTCCTATAAAAAAATAACTTAGAATAAGTAAAACTAGTGCTGTTGGATCTACTTGTGGTTGCCCACCAATTGAATAAATAAAGAAAACATCCAAACCAATTACCCCAATAAACAGGCCAAATATTAAATATATAAAACTAGCAATCGCTGATGCACTTAAAGTTGGTACAAAATAGTATAACGCCGATAACCCTATACTTACTCCCCATTTCCCATCTAACGAATTAAGTGCTGCTTTCTTTAAATTTTTTATCAAACTTGCACCCTCCTTTTTCCATATTTTAGTCAATAAAAATTTTACAAATAAAAGAACTTGTAGCAAGCCCCACTACAAGTTCTTTTAGCTTATCAAAACAAAATATAC
This sequence comes from Bacillus sp. JJ783, assembly GCF_036963225.1. Classification (NCBI taxonomy): domain Bacteria; kingdom Bacillati; phylum Bacillota; class Bacilli; order Caryophanales; family Bacillaceae; genus Bacillus; species Bacillus sp. JJ783. The sequence continues at coordinate 707 of NZ_JBALMG010000197.1, forward strand.
TTTCTACATAATCGGGGGTAATTTCTAAAATATGGTTTATTAAAATCATTATATAACATAATCGCGAATTTTTGTTGAACATTCTGTTTTTTTCGACAAATACACTCACATTCTTCCTTATGTTCATCTAGATGTAGTAACTCATGTAACAATATATCTATCATTATCTTTCTCAATAAATCCCATCCTCTTGTTTTCCACAAAAAAAGACACAGAGATTTCTCCCCATGCCTACTAATCCTCTACTTCTTTACCGCATGCACATAATGCACCGTCTCAAAAGCTTTTAAATAATCGTTTCGTCCTTCAAAATATAATGTATGAATATCCTTTGGTGCTAAGTGCTCATAAATGAGTAAGCCCGCCTTCTCTAACAGTGCTTCCATTTCGGTATAAGAAAAACACGATTTCATCGGTTCTCCGCCTACTGCAGCCATTTTCACCATATTTTCAACTCGATTGGACAATCCTTTTCCCGTAAATAAATTTTCATCCGGATAATCGAAAACGATAGAACTCCCTTCTGGAACCATTTCGAATAAGCATTCTATTAAACTGGAAAGTTCCTCTTTCGTTAAATAATACGTAACACCTAAAAGACTAAAGAAAGTTTTTTTATTTTCAAATCCTTCATTGCGTAACTGTTCATAGGAAAATCCTTTCGTAAAATCCATCGAAACAAAATGAAGGTTATTTGGAATTTCAAATTCTGCTTCTTTCACTTTTACCTTCTTAGCCCGCTGTGTAGAAGGATAATCTACTTCAAATATTTCTATATTATTCTCTAATTCTCGGTGTCTAAAACTGAACGTATCTAATCCCGCACCGAGTATGACGTATTGTTTTGCTCCTAGTGTAATTTCATGTAGTAATACTCGTCCACAATAGGCTGCACGTGCTAAAGGTGTTGGTGACAACTGAACTTGCGTAATCCATTTTAATATTTCTTTTGGATTGTCTTGAAACCGCTCTGCAATGTCTTTATTGAAAAAATGTATCCCTTGAACCATGTTCATTTCAATATTGTTACGCTCTTTTTGTGAAATTAAATTTTTAGCTACATAATCATCAAAGATTGTAGGATTATCAAATTCACTATGATACGCCCTTCCGAAAGCTGATACTAACGACGTTACACTTGCTTCACCTTTGTTCATGCACATACACTCTCCTTCATTTTCACAACAAAAATAGGGTCCCCCTGGCCAGGAGAACCCTATTATACACTTTATTTTTATATTGGTAAATTATAGCATAAATAAGTTTTTTTGTCAAGTTTTCAACCTACTACCACTCCGACAATTTGTGTATTATCTGGCAGGAAGATTTCAATCCACACCGAATACTCCAGATTATAACAATATAAATGGAGGCCATATGAAACGATTAGTCATTATTACAGTAGGAAAAACGCACAGCGGAAAAACTACATTTGCAAAAGAGCTAGAAAAAGAGTTACCTAACTCTTTCATTATGGATCAAGACAACCAAGCTGAATTTATTAACACATATTATGAAAAATTACAGCCGACAGAAGGAACGAATACACTAAAGCATGGTCTTTCAAAATTCATTGTTGATTATGCAAAAGAATATACAAATTTACACCTTATCATTTGCAACTCAAATAGAAGCCGAAACGGACGAATGTATTTGCTGAATGAGCTGTTTAAGGAAGAGGAATATGTACGCATACTCGTTCATTTTGACATTCCAGATGATGTACTTTATGAAAGAGTGGCTCGTAGTAAGCGAAGTACAAATATATTTAGAGGTAACTATTCTAATTTCAAAGAAGTGCTTAATCGCCAACAGGCTGAATCACTGCATGAAGATGTAGTACATCCTGTAGAAAATGAGGCTGATTATTTGTTTGTTATTAACGATAGTGAGGAAGTGAAATCTACTATAAAGGAAATCGTTCATATCTTTGAAGGTCTGTCCCTCATAGGTTAATCCCTTTTAGTCCCCTACCCCATAGCTAAGAAAAAAAGTTTAATAATCACAGATTATTATGCAAATGCTTCCTCTGGGCATCACACATGGTATATAATGATATAATAATCTGCTTTTATATGCTCAATTTTACACAATAGAGTGCATTCATAGGAAAGAGGTACAAAAATATGAAAACAAAACAAACAATCGCTGCGTCTACACTAGCTTTAGCAATGATTGCGGGATCTACCCCTACTCATGCAGAAGTAAATGATGCTACTCCCCAGCAAAGTACAGGAGATCGATTAGCTGAAATTAAGCAACATAGACAAGAGTTAGATGCGAAATTGCAGCAGCACAAAGAAAACGTGGATCAAACATTGAATGAACTTAACCAAGTTAAGGAAAATGTTGATACAAAGGTGAATGAACTACATGAACGTAAACAAGTTGCTGATGAAAAAATTAGTGAGATTAAACAACAGAAACAAGAGTTAGATGCAAAACTTCAGCAAGACAAACAAATCGCCGAGGATAAAATCGCTGAAATTAAAGAGCATAAAAAACAAGTAGATGAAAAAGTTGCTGAAATTAAAGAGCATAAGCAAACTGTTGATGAAAAGGTTAACGAGATTAAAGAGCATAAACAAACTGTCGATGAAAAAGTGAATGAAATTAAGCAACATAAAGAGAACATCGATCAAAAGGTTAATGAACTTAAGGAAGTTAAAAAACAGGTAGATGAAAAATTAGCTGAGTTAAAGAAAGCGAAACAAACTGCTGAGGACAAACTTGCTGAGCTAAAAGAAAATAAGCCGAATACTGGGAACACGTTAGAGGAACTTAAGAAAATTAAAGGCAATTTAGATAGTCTTTCCGCTAACTTAGAACTAGCTAAACAAGATATAAAAAACAAACTAGCTGAATTAAAAGAAGCTAGACAAGATTTACTAAATAAAATAAACGAAATGAAACAATCGAAACAAACTGTTTCAGATGATTTAACAAAGAAAAAACAAGACTTAGATATTAAAATAAACGATTTTAAACATACTGAGAAAAAAATTGATGACAAATTAGCTGAGATACATACAACGCAGCAAAATGTAGATAACAAGATTAATGAAGTATCACAACCTAAACAAACGAAAGTGGATAATAACACTACCGCTACTGTTCCTGCAAAAGATAATGCTAGAGAACTTCCTAACGCTGGTAGTGAGCAATCAAATAACGTGCCACTCGGAATGTTATCAATTATAGGCGGACTTTTATTAGTTACGCGCAACAAAATTAAAATGCTTTTCTCAAAATAATGCTATTATAACTATCTTAATATATTCTATAAAAAGGACAACCGCACATATGTGTACGGTTGTCTTTTTTCTTTATATTAACTTCCCATCTCGAAGCGTCAATATACGATCACATACATCAAGCATTCTTTCATCATGTGTAATCATAATTGCTGCTTTTTGACTTTCTTTCACTTCACGTTTCATCATTTCAACGACTTCACGTGCGCGTTTTGAGTCTAAGCTTGCAGTTGGTTCATCAGCTAATATTAAATCTGGATTGTTCATGAACGCACGAGCAATTGCTACCCTTTGTTTTTCCCCACCAGATAGTTGATTTGGATAATGAGTTTTTCTTTCGCCTAATCCAAATGCTGCTAATAAGTGATTTGCACGCTGTTCAGATTCTTGTTTGTTATCTTTTTTAAGCTTAGCAATGTAAAGCAATTGTTCTTTTACATTTAAATATGGAACAAGATTTGCAAACTGGAAAATGAAGCCGATTTTTTTCAAACGAATGTCTGTCATTTCCTTTTGTGATAACTTCGTAATATTTTTCTCACGAATGTAAATATCCCCTTTTGACGGTGATAGTAATGCACCCGCGATTGATAATAACGTACTTTTCCCTGATCCAGAAGGACCGACGATTCCGATAAACTCTCCAGCTTTCACATCAAGCGACATCGGATGAAGGGCTGTTACTTCAGTATTCCCTTCTCCGTACACTTTACTAACTTTGTCTAATTTTAATAATGAAGTCATTACATCCCGCCTCCAATTGCTTCTAACGCATCGACTTTTAATACTTGGTATAACGAAATAAGTGTTCCTAAAATACTAATTACGATAAAGATTGCTGCATATTGTGCAATCATCGGTGTTGTTAATAAGAACGGCATACCTGCTGGTAAAATTTGTTCTAACCCTTGTACAAGAACAATACTGATTATCATCGCCACAACTGATAAGAATAACGCCTGTACGACTAAGCTATTTGCTAAATAAGTGTTCTTTGTACCGATTGCTTTTAGTACACCTAATTGCTGCGTTTTCTGCAACGTAATTACGTAGAAGAATACACCGATTAGTAACGCAGCGATAACAAGTAAGAACGCAATGATCATCGTTAATGTTCCTTGCTCTTCTTTAAATCCTGGAATACTTTGTAATACTTCTTTTTTGTCGATAACATGTGCATTTTTAATTTCTTTATCTGTATTAAGTGCAATTGCACTATAATCTTTTTGGTTTGGTTGTGAAATAGCGCCCCATACGTCTTCATTTACATAAACGACTGGTGTATGGCTAAACATTTGATTTTTCGTAAATCCAACGATTTTAAATTCTTTCTTTGAAACAGGATCAATAATTGTATCCCCAATATCGATTCCTTTTTCTTTAATTGATTCATCAGCAACCATTTCGTTGTTTGCTGTACCTAACTTCTCACCTTCGACAATTTTCGGTTCTAAAAATGAATCGCGTTCACTTGAGAAAATAGCGACATCAACTTTTTTCGAACTACCTTTCTTTTCATAAGTTGAATTTTTTACACGAAACGGAACGGCCTCTTTCTCGCCCACTTGATTTACTACGTTATCTACATCATCTTGCTTAATTTGTGAACGAAGTAATTTATTTTCCGCATCATCCGCTAATACAAATTTATTTGCCTCCATATTTTGAATCGATGAAGCATTATCATATGATAATCCATTTGCTAATCCTGAAATTACAAGGACTAAAAATGATAATAACACCATAATAAGTCCGATTAATCCATATCTTAATTTTGATTGTTTTAATTCACGCAGAGCTAAAAACATTTCGCTCGCTCCTTCCTATTACTTTCTATGCACTTATAATAAAAAAGAAATATGAACGGAATATGAACAGAAGATTACAGAAGAAAGATTAAAGTGAAACTTTAATCAGTGGGAGGTTCATCCCCACTGATTACTAGTTGAACCAATCGGGCTTTTACGTGCAGTCGAACTCCCACCTAACTTCTTCGCTCCAGCTGAGTTTTGAGGTGGGAGTCTTACTGCACGTTAATGCGGGGTAAATTTTCAGAAAGTATTGAAAATAACTAAAATCCTTGATACAATTCAGTCAAATAATATTGACCGAGTAATTTAATTTGAGGAGTTGATCATTTTGAAGCCCATGTTAACACTAACTACTTATAGCCAATTAAAAGCAATAAGCGACCCACTACGTGTCGAAATGATGATGCGTCTATGCGAACGTCCTTATACAGGACAACTACTATCTGAGAAATTCGGCATTTCAAGGGCGAAAATTCATTATCATTTAAAAGAATTAGAAAAGAATGGTTTTATAGAGATTGTTTATACAGAAGAAAAGAATGGCATCATTCAAAAGTTTTATCAATCTGTCGCTAAAGGCTTCACCCCTGCCGCGAACCTATTACCTCATTTAGAAATATTAAGCGAATCCGGTCGCCAAATCTTTTTACAAATGACGGAAATGACGAAAAGCCATATTCTCGCTGCACCTGAAGAAGCTTTTACATTACGAAAAGTAAGTGAAAATCCAGCTGAGTGGAATTACGTTTCATCTTGCTGGGAGTTTGATGCTACGCCAGAACAATTTCAAGTGTGGGTGAAAAAGTTTTATGAAGTGATGTCTGAATTAAACGAGATCACAAAAGATGCAGATAAAGATCCAAATAGTAAATCTTATTACATTTCTACTACTGCACTGCAAATCGACGAACGAGCAATGCAACGATTCGTTAAAAAAGAAGAAAAATCGTAATACGATTTTTTTACATAAACGGTCAAATTTATTTTACCGAATAATTTTTTTGTAAAGGAGTAGATAAAGTGGACATATTAAAAAACAGGAATTTCCTCTTATTATTTTTAGGGAGAATTTTTACAAACATAGGAGATAGCTTGTATTATGTAGCAGCGATGTGGCTCGTATATGAGCTGAGTGGTAATCCTTTTTATTCTGGATTGGCTGGTTTCCTTACATTATTACCTTCTGCATTACAATTTCTTACTGGTCCATTCGTTGATAGATGGTCAATCAAAAACACCCTCGTCATCACACAAGTTCTGCAATGCATTCTTATATTAATCATTCCTATTACACACTACTTCGATCTATTAACAGTTCAACTACTACTCATCATTATGCCCATCGTAGCCTTTATCGAACAATTCGCCTATCCCGCACAATCAAAAGCTTTACCACTTCTACTGAATAAAACACAATTATTAAAAGGAAACTCACTCTTTTCATTTGCATATCAAGGCATTGATTTAATTTGCACGACTCTTTCTGGAATATTAGTAGCACTACTTGGCGCAATCACTTTATATGTAATTGACTCCTTTACATTCGCGATTACTGCCCTTTTGTTCTTTTCATTAAAAATGCCAAAACAAGCAGAAGCCAATACATCGCTTTCCACTAAACAATATTTCTCTGAATTAAAAGAAGGCTTTTCAATCGTCTTTCGTTCATTAATGGGCGTCTTCTTAATCGGTTCAGTTGTCGCTAATTTTTCAATTGGTATGACGATGGCGATACTTCCTTCTTTCGCTGATTCTTTAGGAGGCGTGAAATTATATGGCTTCTTTTTAGCCGCTATATCAGCCGGCAGTTTAATCGGAGCACTATTCAGTTCATGGGTTGGCAAACGTAATGTTGGCCGTGTCTCCATTATTAGCTTTGCGGCTGGCGCTGTCTTTTGGTTTCTCTCTACGATTGTACCCTTTCAATGGCTGTCTATTTTCTTATTCGGCTTAGCTTGGATTCCAATTGGTGCTACCAACATATTATTTGCGACGATCAGTCAAATTGTAATTCCAAATCAATATCTTGGACGCATCAATTCAGTCATGCGAAGTATGGGCACAATTGCTATGCCGTTCGGCTCTTTAATTGGCGGATATACTGCAAATGTATTTAGTAGCCAACTCATTTTTGCGCTCGCTAGTATCGGGATTTTATTTATTTCTCTCGTATGGCTACTTCATCCGAAATTACGTTCACTGCCGAAAGCTGATGAAATTACAGCGGATACTTTTGGGGTTCGGTTTAAGGAAGAACATGGGAAAGGTGCGGCTTTATAGTAAAAATAAAGTATTATCTAATCCGTAATGTGTAGAGATAATAAAGTTATTTAATTTTAAAATCTCAAACAAGCATAACCCCATTCTAAATTTAGGACGGGGTTAAAAATATAGTTGCTTAATTTTGTATGTAAGATACTTCACTACACTAAAAATAAAACAATAAAGTCGTTTGAAAATCTAAGTTTTATTCAACAATAACGCCTTTAATGGAATAACTAGAACGCTCAGTCAACGATTTGATGGCCATGCCCCCTGCATTTTCCTTAATTGAATAATTTGGCCTGTATGATAAGCATCATGAAGCATGATGTCCAGTAATTTACCCTCAAGTGAGTTTTGTTCAAGCTCTTTTTCGGAAATTGCACTCAATACCTGTCTTAAATTACGTTGAGCATTTGCAGAACGTTCAACGACTTTCTTCCATTCCTTATCACCATTAGATTGATTGGTAAGATAAAAGGTTTCATCACCGTCGAGATTATGTGTCCATTCACGGCCTTCCAAGTTTGCAGCAAGTCTCTCTTTGTAATAAATGAGATGATTAACGTTCTCCCAAATGGTTTTCATTCCCTCTCCAGGTGGTTTCCAGATAGCCTGTTCGGCTGTAAGTCCTTCTATAGCATGTTTAAACGGTGCATACCAACTCTCTTTATCGAATGTTGAATCTAGTACGTTTAAAAACAAGTCAATTCGTTTCAAATTAATCTCCTCCCTAAATAGTTAAAGTTTCAATAAAATCCTTATAACTCTGTAGGGATTCTACATTTTCAAATAAACTTCCTGCTAATTTTATTCCACAAACTGACCCAATTGTGGAATAGAATGACTCGCATTTTTCAAACAACTCTTTTTCACTTTACACGTAAGTGAAAATATATCGGTGATTTTTCAAATATATCGACCAATCAACAAAAAGAAGAGGCTGTTCCAAAACAACCTCTTCCCTTACAGTTATTTCGGAAGTTCAACCTGAACAGTCGTCCCTTCCCCTTTCGTACTATATACCGAAACGGTTCCTTGATGCAGTTCAACGATTTTCTGCACAATCGATAACCCTAAACCGCTACCTTCTACGTTTCTTGCCCTTGCTGTATCCACTTTGTAAAAACGATCAAATATACGATCCATTTCTTCTTTTTCCATGCCGATTCCGCTGTCTGATATAGAGATCATAACGCTAGACTCTAATTCTTCTACAGCAAATTCAACGGTCCCACCATCGTTTGAAAACTTAATGCTATTCGTAAAAATATTACTCCATACTTGATGAAGTAAGTTTTCATCACCTTTTATGACGATGTCCGGCACATCAAATTCGACGGCGATATCTTTTTCACGCCATTTCCATTCGAGCATAAAAATGACGTCTTTAATTTGTTTTTGTAAGTGAAACTCTTTAATTTGTAGAACTTTCTCTTCTTTATCTAATGAAGCGAGCGTAAGTAACTGTTTACATAAACTAGACATCCGCTTACTTTCACCCTCAATAATTTTCAAGTAACGTTTTCTTTCCTCTTCACTCATATTCTCCGATTGTAATGTTTTCGAAAAACCTTGTATCGAAGAAAGCGGTGATTGAAATTCATGAGAAACGTTAGAAACGAACTCTTGTCTCATTTGATCTAATTCTTTAATACTTTTCGTCATCTTTTGAAAATTAGTTGCCAGTGTACCAATTTCATCTTTTCGGTTTTCATCTAATTCGATATCATATTCACCACTTGCAATCTTTTGAGTCGCTTTCGTAAATGTTCGAATTGGACGAACGATATAACCTGCTGCAATCGCTATAAAAATGATACTTAATACAACGATGAAACTAAGTAATACCGCTAGAAAAATTCTCATCTCACCAAATTGTTGCTGAATGTCAGGACGGATGAATAAAGCGTACTGTTTATCACCGTGTTTTAATGGGACACCGACACTATTAATTAATTCATTATCGAAAAACCCTGTAATGAACAAGCGGGTTGGATATGTAGAAACGCCATTAAACGTTTCACCTTGCAATACTTTATGAACTGTATCATCACTAATTGTTATCTTACGAAACGCATTCCCAATACGCTTTCCATGATTTTCGTCATCTACAATATAAATTTCATATCCTAATTTCGCAATAGACTGTAAGTATGCCTCTTTATTCTCTTCACTTTGCTTTTCATATAATGATTTTACTTCCTCAGCATACATTAAAATCTTTTCACTATTGTACGGTTTTAACTTCACTTGATAATATACATTCGTTAATAAAAAGCCAATTATACTACTAAGTAGCATAATCCCGACCGTCATAAAAACAAATCTAGAATACAATGATTTCATCTTATTTCAACTCCAACTTATAACCGAGTCCACGTACTGTTGTAATTTGAAAATCATCTGTTCGTTTTGAAAAACGATCTCTCAGCCGCTTCACATGAACATCAACCGTTCGTTCATCCCCTTCAAAATCCATTCCCCATACTAATTCAATTAATTCTTCTCTTGAAAATGTTCTTCCAGGATAACTAGCAAGTTGCGATAATAATTCAAATTCCTTCAGTGGTAATAAAATCGTCTGACCGTTACACTTCACTTCAAACCCTTTTCGGTCAATTGTCGTCCCGTGCAGCGTAATAATATCAGCACTCAGCATTTGATAACGACGCAATAATGCTTTCATGCGGAAAATTACTTCAGCTGGTTCAAATGGTTTCACAATATAATCGTCCGTGCCAGAAATGAATCCTTTTTCTTTATCCACTAACTGATCTTTCGCCGTTAATAAAATAACAGGAATATCATGATACTTCCTGATTTCTTCACATAACGTATAGCCATCAATAAACGGCATCATAATATCCACTATCGCAAGATGAATATTTTCTTTCTCTAATATGCCTTGAGCTACCTTCCCATCTTCAGCCTCAAAAACTTTAAACCCCTCTTTTTGTAAATGGTAATGTAATAACTCTCTAATATGCTTGTCATCATCAGCTAATAAAATATGTATCATCTTCATTAAACCCTCTCTTGTTCATCCTTCTACATTCTTACATTAAGAAACAATTGTACTTTTTGCAAGAAAAAGAAAAACAAACTGCTATTCGTTTTTTTGAATAAAAGTTGATAAATACTACTCTACAAGCCAACATTTTAAGATAAATAAAAAGAATCTATTTTGAAAAAAGATTATTCAAAATAGATTCTTGCATTTTAGTATTAAGATTATTTTAATAAAAACAATTTCTACTCTTATTAAGCCTTAGAAATATCAACAAATCCTTCTCCAAATACGTCACGAACATCGTGTATAGCGATGAACGCAGCCGGATCCGTAGTTTGAACAATCCGCTTTAGCTTCACTACTTCTTGCTTATTAATAACAATATACAGAATTTCCTTCGGAGTTTTTGTGTAATAGCCATGACCTGAGTACACAGTAACCCCTCTGCCCATTAAGGTAGTTACCTTCCCGGCAATTTCATTCGGGTTATCAGAAATAATCGTAATGGCTTTCTTCGGATTTAAACCTTCAATTACAAACTCCATCACTTTCGTTGCTACATATAGCATAATAATTGTTATCATCAGTTTTTCTGCACCAATGATGAAATAAGATGAAAACGCAACGATTAAATCGAAGAACAGTAGACCATAGCTAATGCTCCAACCTAAATACTTATGTGTCATCCTCGCTAAAATGGTAGTACCTGCTGTTGTTCCGCCAACACGAATAATTAGACCAATCCCGCATCCTATAAATATTCCTCCGAAAATGGCATTTACCAGCATTTCATCCGAAGTAATATACCAGCCCTCTGTCAAATGAAGAAATAGCGAGTTAGTAACTACAGCAATGATCGTATAAATTGTTGTTATCTTATTCAAAAATCTATAGCCAGCTATTAACAAAAACGCGTTTAGAATTAAGTTGACTAAGCCTGGTGACCATTCAAATAAATAATAGGTAATAATCGTGATACCAGTTACTCCGCCTTCTCCAAACTCATTCGGAATAACAAACAAATTCACACCTAATGCAAAAAGAAATGCACCAATAATAATAAAAATAATGTCTGTGGTTCTTTTTTTCATACAGTACCTCACTTCTTATGTAAATATTTATTCTGCCATAAACTCTCACCATTATATCGTGGAATATTCAAATCGAACAGTGGTTTATTTTTATTTTAATATAGGGTAATAAATCAACTTTATCCTATATCCACATGTAATTAAAAAAGTAAAACAACATTATTTATTATGTACTACAAATAAAGTTTTGATTTCACACGCAATTCACGCTAAAAAATGAATATGAACACTCTTACTCGCACAAACTTCGAATAAAAAACAAATAGGCGAAGCTATAGAATAGACTTCGCATCAAGCATTTGGTCATAGAGATTTATATGAAATTTTATATTCATAAATTACAGAAATAAATTTACTTATCTTTCTCCATATATTCTTTAATCTTTCGTTCTTCCCACTCTTTTCCGAATATCCCAAATGGAAAAGTTGTCAAACCGTGTATAACGATACCGATCCCCCAACCTCCCAGTGGATATAAAAACCATAATTTACTTGAATCAGAGCTTATATTTATAAAAAAAAGCATCAAATTAACTAGTATATAGACCGTTAAATGAATGTAAAACGCTTTTAAATTCTCCATCCTTTTTTTAGCTCGTAAATAAATCTCATCTCGCTCCATATATAAACACCTCTTTCATTATTATATTTTTTAAACTCGCTCCGATTTAAACATCATATTCTAATCGAAAATCCCTTATTCTCAAAAATTCACAAAATAAAAAAGATCGTCTTCATTGCAGAAATATTGCAGGTGCCAGTAGACACCCTCCTTTTTGTTCGTAGTACGATACCTTGTGAAAAAATTAAAAAATCAAATTTCATATTAGAAATGAAATCTTTAAATCTGTATAATAAAATAGAAAGTGACATTTTAATACAGAAAGGTTTTGGTAACATGTTAGGTATCGATGTCAAAAAAACAGATGAAGAATTAATTATTTCATGGCAACTAGCTAAGGTTCGAATTCCTTTAAGTGAAATTATTGAAGTTACGGAAGATGAAACCTATGCTGGTGTAGAAGAAGAGAACGTAATCCGAATTGGTACAGCATACGCCACAACAGATCGGATTTTAATCAAAACAGTAAAACAAAATTATCTATTATTTACGACAAATAGAGTCACAATTTTGAATAAAATCAATGCACAAGCAGTACGCTAAAACACTTGTCTGTATAGGTTTATCCGATTCAGCTGTATACCCGCATTATTAAAATTATTATAGATACAATGATGTACCTTAGTCCCGAATATAAAATAAAGAAAAAGTACCCCTCTAATTGTCATACACATGATGATTAGAGGGGTACTTCATTACACATACTTTATTCTTTTCTTACTTTACATACCTTTATTGTTTAGATTAATTCGAAAGTAAATATTCGTAGAAGTCTAATTAAGACCAAATCCATACATCATCATTATTTTCAACGTTTCTCTTTACTTCATGAACTTTTTCGATATGATCCGTTGTGTTGTAGTTAATAGAAATTCCGCCCCAGCCTACATACTTCATATCAATTTTCACTTTCTCACCCGTATTAAATACTTGTCCCTTTGTTAAGAAAACATCAATAATAACTTTCTTCCCGTTTAGCGATGGATACTCAACTACGACATATTTAGTGGAACCGTCTCCCTCATCTTCCATCATTCCTACTTTTGATACTTCCCCAATCACATAATCAGGAGAACCGTCTTCTTTCATGTGCATACCTAATTTACTTGAAGTATTTTCAACTGTATTCGCAATCATATATTCTGTAAAATTACGCATCATAGATCCAGTTGCTTTAACTTCATCCCCTACTTTCACATTTGAAAGAGCATCTATATAAACACTAACGAGTTCTTCGTATTGCTTAGATTTTACTACAATCACACCGTTATCTACTTCTACTACTCGTCCTTCTAACGTCGAGAAATTCGATTCAATAGAAGCTGCAATCACTTTTGACAGTTCTAATCCTGGTAAATTCGTTCCTGATAATGCTGCGATACCTAAAGCACCTGCTAAAATTATTTTTTTCATACCCATATGTAACCTCTCCATTCATGATGATTATATTTTTTGATTGGATACGACCAACCTGTAACTATTATAGTTACAGGTTGTAAAAAATAGCAACCATCTTTCTCATGCAATGTTGCATACTGTAATTTTCAAATTTAATTCGATTATTCCTATATTCAACACGAATGCCAAATCTTTGAATACCAGCAGGTAAACGGATTGATGATGAAGAAACTAATGTGATGCACCATATTTTTTCAATGCTACAGTTTGTATAATCGTAGTCCATTAAATTATGTAGGAGCGGAGTTAAAATGTTAATAAAACCAAAGAGATTACAGGCAGGAGATATTGTGGCAACAGTAAGTCCTTCATGGGGAGGAGCAGGTGATTCTGAGATAAGATGGCGTTATGAACAAGGAGTAAAGAGATTAGAAGAAGTTTTCGGTCTTAAAGTTATCCCAATGCCAAATAGTTTAAAAGGTAGCGAATACCTTTATAAAAATCCACAAGCTCGCGCGGAAGATCTAATGACAGCATTTAAAGATATGCGCGTGAAAGCAATTATTGCGAATATTGGCGGTGAAGATAGCATTCGCTTACTTCCCTATATAGATTTTAATGTGATACGTGAAAACCCGAAAATTTTTATGGGATACTCTGACGTTACTATTTCACATTTATTTTGTCATAAAGCAGGTCTTTCCTCTTTATACGGTCCAGCAATTTTAACCGACTTTGCCGAAAATGTAGAAATGGATCCATATACAATTGAAATGGTAAATCGAACTCTTTTTTCAAATGAAACGATTGGCGAAATTCAACCAGCTCATGAATGGACGAGTGAGCGTTTAGAATGGATAGAAATAAATAAGGATACAAGACGTACAATGCAGCAAAACAATGGATATGAGTTACTTCAAGGCTCTACCACTGTACAAGGGCGTTTAATTGGTGGTTGTATAGAAGTACTTGAATTTGCAAAAGGAACGGAACTTTGGCCTGAGAAAAAGCATTGGGAGAATAGTATTCTCTTCTTTGAAACTTCTGAAGATCATCCAGAACCAAGTTATATAAAGTATTGGTTACGAAATTATGCAGCGCAAGGTATTCTGCAAAAAGCAAAGGGCATCATTTTTGGTAAACCAAAAGACGAAATGTATTATGAAGAATATAAACATGAAATACTGAAAGTTATGAGGGAATATAACTTAGAAGATTTGCCAGTTCTTTATAATTTAAATTTCGGGCATACTGAACCGAAGTTTATTTTACCTTACGGTGCGATGGCAGAAATTGATTGTGAAAATAGATCTTTCTCTATTTTAGAAAGTGGCGTGGAATAAAATAAGTGTGGGGTTTCCCCCCACACTTATTTCATTTCCTTTGCCTACTGATTAAAGAATAATCCCCGAAAAACTCCCCTTCATAACTTCTTTTTCCAGTTGATTCCTACATATAAACTTCGCCATAATCTTTGTGCGATTTTTTTCATCAGGCTCAAATTGTTCAATGGTTACGTCACAACGAATCGTATCACCGCTAAAAACGGGACGTAAAAATTCAAAATCCATCTTGCGAGCTAATACATTATGATCACCGCCAACTTTCGTAGGAAGCGTTGATGTTAAAAGACCTTGTACAACAAATCGTCCTTGTTCATCTGGTGTAATATGATGAATTCCCTCATCCTTAGATACTTCTGTAAATAAAACAACATCCTCTTTTGTAAAAGTTCGCTCAAAGGTGATTTTTTCTCCTACTTGCAATTTCATTGATACCCCTCCTCAAAAACACTTTTAAAATAAGAAAAACCGAAACTAAAAATCATTTCGGTTTTTCAATCTAAAGAAGTCTATATTTACTTTAAAGAATGTACAAACAACCCACTGCGAAGTTTCGGTTCAAACCATGTTGATTTCGGCGGCATTACTTCTCCAGCGTCTGCGATTGTTAATAAATCTTCCATTGATGTCGGATATAACGCGAACGCTGCTTTGTATTCACCGCTATTCACAAGACGTTCTAGTTCTTCTAATCCGCGGATTCCGCCGACGAAATCAATGCGTGAATCAGAGCGCGGATCATGTATTTCAAGCACCTGACTTACTAAATGATCTTGTAAAATAGATACATCTAAACGTCTAACAAGATCATTCGCATCAAATGTTTCCTCTTTCACAGTGAGCTTATACCACTTCTCGTTTACATACATTCCAAATGATTTTGGCTCATTTGGTTTATACGGTGAAACACCTGCTTCTTCCACATAAAAATATTGCGCCACTTGCTTTAAAAATTGCTCTACTGATAAGCCATTTAAATCTTTCACAACCCGGTTATAGTCCCAAATTGATAATTCATCATGAGGGAATAAAACAGATAGGAAGAAATTGAATTCCTCTTCTCCTGTGTAATTCGGATATTGCTCTCTTCGCATAACTCCTACTTTTGCAGCTGATGCAGAGCGGTGATGTCCATCTGCAATGTACAAGTTAGGGATATCATCAAATGCATTTACTAAAGTCGTAATTACTTCTTCATCTGCAATCTTCCACGCAACATGCTCGACTCCGTCTTCTGCCGTAAATTTATAAATTGGCGCATGTTCTTCTTTCCAGCTTGCAATTAAACGTTTCACTTCTTCTTTTGTACGATAAGTTAAAAAGATAGGACCCGTATTTGCATCGCACACATCTACGTGACGAATGCGATCTAGTTCTTTTTCATGACGCGTTCTTTCATGTTTTTTAATTGTATCATCCTCATACTCGTCAATCGATGTACAAACGACAAGGCCTGACTGCGTTCTTCCTTGCATCGTCAGTTCATAAATATAAAGCGCTGGCTCTTCATCTTGAACGAACACTTCTTCTTGTATAAATTGCTTTAAATTTTCACCCGCTTTTTCATATACGCGATCATCATACGGTGAAAGTGCTGGATCTAAATCAATTTCTGCTTTATCAACATGTAAGAAAGAATATGGATTCCCTTTTACAACTTCTCTTGCCTCTTCACTATTTAATACATCGTAAGGTAAAGCTGCCACTTGCACAGCTTTTTCTTCTACTGGACGGATGGCCCGAAACGGTCGGATATTTGCCAAGTTCCTCTCTCCTTTACACAATCATTCGAACGGCTACAACACCTGTAATTTTGCTTATATTTTCCACAATATTCTCTTTAATTATATCATCAATACCATTATCAATATCAATCATTGTGTACGCCCAAGAATGTTTACTACGATTAATCATATCCGCAATATTAATATGATGTTCTGCTAAACATCCTGTAATTTGCCCTACCATGTTTGGAACGTTTTGATGCATAATCGTAATTCGTTTTTTCCCAATGTACGGAAGTTCTACGTTTGGATAGTTTACTGAATTACGAATATTTCCTGTCTCTAAATATTCACGTAATTGACGAGCTGCCATTACCGCACAATTTTCTTCAGACTCAGACGTAGATGCACCAAGGTGAGGCGTCGCTGTTACATTTTTCATCTTTATAACATTTTCATTCGGGAAATCTGTTACGTAATGTGTAATAATATCTTCTTCTAACGCTTTTTGAAGAGCTGTTTCATCTACAAGTTCTCCTCTTGAGAAATTGAATAGACGCATTCCTTTTTTCATCGTCTCTATAGCGTGTTCACCAACAATCCCCTTCGTTTGGTTCGTAAGAGGAATGTGTAATGTAATATAATCACAAGTTGCAAAAATTTCATCTAAACTAAATGCTCTTTGCACTTGCGTAGAAAGACGCCATGCTGTTTCAACAGATATATATGGGTCGTATCCGACAACGTCCATTCCTAAAGCTAACGCATCGTTCGCAACTAAAGCACCGATTGCACCAAGACCGATAACACCTAGACGTTTCCCTGCTATCTCTGATCCAACGAATTGCTTCTTCCCAGCTTCAACAAGCTGTGGTACTTCTTTTCCATCCAACTCTTTCGTCCAGCTCACTCCATTTATAATATTACGGGAAGACATAATAAGACTTGCGATAATAAGTTCCTTCACTGCATTCGCATTAGCCCCTGGCGTATTAAATACTACAATCCCTTTTTCCGTACAACGCTCAACAGGAATATTATTTACACCGGCACCAGCTCTTGCAATTGCCTTTAAATCCTCTGAAAACTCTTCTTGATGTAAAGAATAGCTGCGAAGTAAAATACCGTCAGGATGACCTACTTTGTCTCCAATTTCATAGCGTTTCCCATCAAAAATTTGCAAACCCTTTTCCGCAATTTGATTTAACGTCTGAACACGAAACATATCCCCATCTCCCTATCTATTTTCAAGCTCAAATTCCTTCATATAAGCTACTAATTGCCCAACACCTTCCACTGGCATCGCATTGTAAATACTTGCACGCATACCACCTACTGAGCGATGTCCCTTTAGCGTAACGAAACCGCGTTCTTTCGCTTTTTGTAAAAACTGATTGTTAAGCTCTTCTGACGGTGTTGTAAACGGAATATTCATAAGTGATCGATACGTAGGGTCAACTGGTGAAGTAAACAATTTAGATTCATCTAAAAAACTGTAAAGAAGTGAAGATTTCATTCTATTTTGTTCTTCAATCGCAGATACCCCGCCTTGTTCTTTCAACCACTCTAGTACAAGTTTCGTCACATAAATACTAAAGGATGGCGGTGTATTATATAGGGAGTTATTTTTACTGTAAGTTTCATAGTTTAGCATCGTAGGACAAGCACTATTTGCACTGCCAATTAAATCTCTTTTTATAATTACAATCGTTAAACCCGCTGGCCCTAAATTCTTTTGCGCACCCGCATATATGAGACCAAACTTCGTAACATCATATTGTTCTGATAAAATATTTGAGGACATATCCGCAACAAGCGGCACTCTTTCTACATGTGGAATATCCACATATTTTGTCCCCTCAATTGTATTATTTGTTGTAATATGTATATAATCTAGTTCTTCATCATTTGGTAAATCATCCATTTTAGGAATCGTAGTAAATTTCTCTTTTTCAGAAGAAGCAATCACTTGCACTTCCCCTACTTTTCCGGCTTCTTGCTGCGCCTTTTTAGACCATGAACCTGTCAGTACGTACCCAGCTTTTTTATACGTACTCATTAAATTTAACGGTATCATAGAAAATTGTAATGACGCACCGCCTTGTAAAAATAAAACTTCATAATCATCAGGAATGTTCATTAATTCACGAAGTAAGCTGCTGGCTTCATCAATAATACTTTGGAAATAAGAAGATCTATGGCTCATTTCCATAACAGACATGCCTGTCCCGTTATAATTTACAAGCTCCTTTTGCACTTTCTCTAAAACCGGCAAAGGGAGTATAGATGGTCCTGCTGAAAAATTATACACTCTCTCCATCACCCAGATAACCTCCCTATTTCTCATTTTTATTATTTTTTAAACTTTCTGAATTATAACCTATATACAATACACGGTCAATTTGTTTTCCGTTATTACGGCGTAAGACGCAATGGAATCGCTTGCATGTGCAAATATTTTTTTATATAAAGTGAGCAGAAAACATATCAACAAAACAACAGCCTAGATGCATAGTGCTCTCCTTTCAAATTTGATAGGTTCTTCTCTTATCTATTTTACTTTTTATACATTAGAAAAAGAGCGAATCTACATTCGCTCTTTTCCACATATTTATGGCCCAAAGCTTATCATCCAACCTAACATAAATCCAAATATAGAAAACAGCAGCATAAAAATAAATAAACTACATGCCCACAATGCATATTTTCGACTTTTGCTTTTTGTGATCATACCTATGACTGAGCACACCACTCCAATACCAACTATTTGCAGAAAACTTTTACCTATAAATGTTTCTTGAATAAGCAATATAATGTTCAAATACAATAACGCTAGAAAGGCAATAATTAATGAAATAGTCCCCATCCACGTTTCCTGTTTATACATATGATTCTTTCCTTTTTTTAAGAATGCCAATTCCATAACCTCGCTTCACCTACTTTCAATTTTCTAACTTTTTCGTGGCTCATCAATTTTTCAACTTCTACTTTAGGCCCAGTTACAACTGCCCCGTATGTTTTTATCCCATTTTTTTCAAGGAAAGAAATACGCTTTGACAACTCTAATACTTTCGCTCTAGATAGCTTCACTGCTAAATTTTCATGCTTCTGTAATGACTTTAACACATCAATAAATTGTTCCTCATGAGGTAAATCACTTACAAAAGCACCACTTGGACTTGAAATCATTTCTGCTGGAAAGCCAATCGGGGCTACATACATACCCTCTTCATTCGTTTGCTTCTCCTCTAATCCTGTATTCACGGCATACCACACAATATCAATAGTAGGAAACATATTCGTTACCTCTTGTACACTTAATAATTCTCTAAAAGATACAAATGCTTCTACAACAGATTCTTGCGGAAGACCCTTTAATACCTGCGCTTCTTCGCTACTATTATAGGACGCATTATAATTATTAGGATGAGACAACACCTCGTTATCTATATATGGGACTTCTGGAATTTTTTCATCTGTTGTATATTCACGGCTTACTTTCGTTGCTCTACTTAATACATAATCTGTTTTCTCTTCTCCTATTCGAATATCTTTCTTTCCTACCCTTTTATACAAATCAAAATGCAATTGCAAACTAAGCGGTAGCAATGTTTGCTCCATGTCCCTATCTTTCAAAAATACATTTGGTTCTGTTACACTTAACGTTTGATTTACTACATTCCGTATCTCCATTGCGTTTGTAGGTGCCACTGTATAATATAAGAGTGTAGATATATATAAAATAGGTTGAATAAGTAGTAAAAAAGTAAATACAATCAAAACATTCGTAATACGCGCTCTTTTTTTACCTATTTTCAACACTTGCTCCTGTTTTCCATCAGGAAGTGAAGCCGGTCTTTGATCAAGAGCTTCTTGTAACAATTCTTTATAATCATCTTGTTCAGAATGAGGTTTATCATTTGTCATTTTGACTCTTTTCCTCCTTTAACAATTCTTTTAATCTCTTTCTCCCGCGAAATATGTGACTTTTATACGTGTTTACCTTTAAATCTAATACAGTAGCACCCTCTTCGTACGTTAATTGATGTACGTCACATAATAAAATAGATTGTGCCTCTACCACTGGTAAAGTATGAATAATCTGAATTAATTTTTCATAACTATTTTTTGCGACTACATACTCTTCTGTAGATTCCCCTGCTTGTATTGTCTCTAATTCTTCCGTTCCTACAAAAGTTACTTTTTTCTCTTTCCTAACAAAATCAATAAACGTATGATATGCCACTTTAAATAGCCATGATTTTACCTTTTGGTTTTCATAGTCTTCTAGATAAAGATACGCCCGATAAAAAGTCTCCTGCATCAAGTCCTCCGCTACGTGATGGCTACGAGAAAGGGAAAATAAATACCGGTACACATCGTTTATATAAACTTTATATATTTCTTCAATTTCCATCCCCCTCCTCCTTTCATATATAACACGAATAAGCGCGTTAAAAAGTTGCATTATTTTTCCTTTTTATATTTTTTATTTATTAAAAAAGAAATAACATTTATAGATTTCAATAACTATTTACAATTATAAACAAAATATGAGATGTTATAATTGTAAATTCCTAAAAAAACTCCACATGTAGTATGTACGGAGATTATCTCATGGGTTATTTACAAATTATAGGTGGGGAATATTTGACGCTTATTTCATAAACATACAAAAAAGTGTTAAGTACATAATCATACTTAACACTCTAGTAATAAAGTATAATAGCTACTGACTCGTAAAGAACCGATCAAAAATTTGATAAATAGCTGAAAGACCAAAGAGCCAATAAATAGTATCCACAAGCGCCGGCATAGAACCAAACCATTTCTCAACTACATTATAATCTAACGCTACAAACAACCAATTCAAACCGCCAAGAATCACCAAAATTACTGTAAGGTATGACAAAAATTTCATTATGATTGCCCCCTAGGTGATAAGATGGTGAAAGGCCTTTCACTAAAATATATGTAATGAATTCTAAAACTTACCTATTTTATAAAATTTATTTTCGATACCATCCATTAATAACTGCCTCTGCTTCTTTACTATGTATTTGATATGAATGATTACTATCATTAGAGCCAATAAACCAAATTGAAAAACCTTTAAAATACGGCTTCGGTTCTAATACATCTCGGTAAGCACGCCACCCGTTAAGTTGTACATCTTTTGAAAACACATTCGTAATATCTGGGTTCCACGGATTTTGCAGTCCAAGTTCGCGTGCTGGTACATTAAATCCACCAAAATATACTGGCTTTCCTGTTGCTTTATGTAATGTCTCAAGTTGCTGAACGACATTTTGGCCACGATTATATACTGTCGTCGCAAATAAACCTTGTTTTACTTCTTCGTATGATGGACTTCTTTTTCCTGAAACTTCAAACCAACTATCAATACTTACGATGTCGACCTTTTTTAAATACGGGCGATTTATTTTCTCGTTAAATTTCGCCTCAAAAGAAGGATCAAAGCTTGCAGTTAACCACCAGTTCATTTGATACAAAACATTTCCTTTATACTGCTGGCGAACAAAATCGATTGTATCATTCCAATATCCTTCTGCATATTCCATATTCACGAAATTAGAAGCGATTTTCAGCCCATAAATATTGTACTTACTTGTAATGGAATTAAAAATATCTTGTAAAACAACCGTTTTCCAATTCCAGAAGAAATCGTTAATATTACTCGGGTTCCATTCCGTCTCTCCAATATTTCCTTGCTGAATAAATGGGAATGGTTCCAGTATAACTTGAATATTACGCTTTAATAATTCTTGAATTAAAATAATAGCTTGTTTCTTTTGTGCCTGATTAATTACCATGTTAGCAGAATTCACATTCGGAATATCAACTTGGATCGGTACATTCACCGTATTCAAATTCAAACGCTCTACATCAGCTAACACTTTCGCTACATTTTCTACTTCCCATACTGTTACGTTTCCTGATTTTATTTTTCCAGATTGAACAGTATTTACATCTGCCTGTATATTTCCTTGGAAACAAAAAGCAAACAACATGATACACACTCCTAAAATACTTACTAAACTCTTACTTTTCTTCACAACTTTCCCCCTATAATTTTTGACTTTCTTGATTATTTTATACAATGTTTCACATAT
>NZ_JBALMG010000198.1:0-2510 GCF_036963225.1 Bacillus sp. JJ783
TAGGGTAGTATATTGTTTATCATGCGCGGTGAAATGTCATTGTTCAAATTAGTAATAAATTATTTATTTTTATTACAATTACACCCTTTTTTCTTTACATAGCCTTGTTGAGCTAAATCTTTTTGCGACTGAGAATTGGAAGATTGAGAAGAAGTTGAAGAACTACTATTTTTGTCATTAGAATTGTTTTTTCGATAGTTGCTATAATTACTCATAGTATCATCACCTCCAATTAAATATATAAATAGTATATGTTTGTACTCTATTAATTGTTACGTTTGAGAATATGTAATGGGGATATACAATACAAAAATCTCCAAGGTATTTTCCAAGGAGATGAATTATAGTTTTCTAATAGAAATGACTTAAATCAGTAGCCCCAATATGGTGGGAAATAGTATGAATCTTGGTAATATAAATTTTGTTGTTGAGGTGGGGATTGAGTTGCTTGGTTTATCATTCCACGATTTTGATTACAGTTTACTGGTGGACCAATTACTGTAGTAGATTGAATTGGAGAAATGGCTTGTTTCCATTGTTGTTCATCGAGACAGTAAGTATGGGCCATAATGTTTGATGGAGTTAACCTTAAAATATCAGATCCAAAAATAACTTCAGGAGTTGGGGCATCAAAAATGGCTAATAAATGTGTATTATCTGTTGTGGCGATTTCATAATGCCACCAAGCTTGTGGGATATTAGCAACTTGCCCTGGTTTGATCGGTAAGTTTAATATTTGATTCGTAAATGGATTAAGTAAAGAAACGACAGCGGATCCTGAAATACAGTAAACGAGTTCAGCTGCATTTTGATGGATGTGTGGTTCTACAACATTACCTGAGCTTAAATATATATCTAATAAAGAAGTGTTTTTTAATGTGTTTAATTGTTTGATGCCAAGTACGTTTATATAATTTTGGGCATCTTTCTTAAAAAAATTACTTTTATTTAAATCATGAGTGAAATTAGTTGAGGGGGAAGTGTAGTCGATATTAGAAGTCATTTGTATTACCCGCCTTTCTTATGGTGTATTGCAATCTGAAATTAGGGTATGAGTCTAGTTATTGAAATGTGAAGGGCTGATGGTGTTAGTTTTTTTAAAATAAAAACGTTAGTATGTATGCAGTCTGATTGGATTACAATGAAATAGTATAAAGTTAGTTTGGTTGCGAAAAAAAGTGCTATTAATTACAATTAATGTGATTGATAGCGCTTTTTTTATTATGGAATAAAAGGGGAGTGTGGGGAATGAATAAAACTATTTTAAAAGAGTTAGAAGTTGAATTGAAAAATCACTTTAAACCGTTTTTGAATGCACCTGCAACAATAGAAGAAATTAAATATGTCGAAAGTGAAATGGGAATTTCGTTTCCAGATGAATTACGTATGCTTTATCTCGTGCATAACGGTGAGGTTAAATCTGGACCAGGATTATTTTTTGGTTTGCCATTTCTCTCGTTAGATGAAGTTTTAGATGAGTGGAGAATATGGAAAAAGGTTGAAGATGGAGAACCATTTGATTTTGATGCATATTCTATACCAAAAAATTATATTAAAGAAAAATATGCAAATGGAAAATGGATACCAATTAGTAATGACGCTGGTGGGAATAATATTGCAATAGACGTTGATCCGGATAAAAAGGGGAAAATAGGACAAGTTATTAATTTTGGACGAGATGAAGAAGTAAAATATGTAATTGCAAATCGAACTTCAGATTTTTTACTATTTATTTTACAAACGCTAAAAGATAAAAATTTCACAATCCACCGAGAGGAAGATTATTTATATTGGAGTTATGGTACAAATGATAATATACATTTTTTAGACGCATTATTTAATATTGAATTACCTGTCTTACATCCTAATTTTATATTTCAGTCTGAAAATAATGTTAAAGATTGGTATGATAGTTTAAATGAAAAATGGAAAAACATCGTGGGATCTCATGAACGTGCGAGTAAATTTATAAGAGAAAAGAGATTATATTTAGGCGGAAATGAGTTAGTAGATATTAGTCCATTACAGATGTGTACTGAAGTAAGGGCGCTAATTTTAACTGGAAATGAAATTAAAGATATTAATGGATTAGAACGGATGACTGCTTTAAAAAAGTTATATTTAGTTAATAATCCAGTTCAAGATTTAACGCCAATAGCACATTTGCAGCACTTAGAAGAAATGAATATTAAGAAGACGAGTGTAAATGATCTATCGGCACTTGTAGAAATGCCATCATTAAAAAAATTGGATATTTCAAATACTGATATTAAAGATTTTTCGTTACTACCGCAGTTTCGGAAGTTAGAATCACTTTCTGTACATATTTCAAATCGTGAGCAGCTCATTGCAATTTCAAAAATAAATACTTTAAAGCATTTACGTATTTTAGGTTTAGAAAATGTCAATGAAGTAGAGTTACTCGTTTTACAAAACTTAAATAAATTAATAACAATTGAATTTGAAAATAGTATTGTTGATAACTTTAATTGTTTTAAAGATAATACAGC
>NZ_JBALMG010000198.1:2620-2847 GCF_036963225.1 Bacillus sp. JJ783
CATTAGAAATATTTACAGGGTCGTTTGCTCAATTTAATATGCTAAAAGACTCTTTTGATAGAAAAATAGATTTCTCAAAAATAATAGGAGAAATGAGTGAGGAAGAACGTGAAATTTGGTACCAGTATGTAAATGAGTAAAGAAAAAAATATTATATGGTAACGAATCGTTCAATTATGTGCTTTCATTTGCATTTGAGAATGAGAAAATTTCAAGCATTTATATGA
>NZ_JBALMG010000199.1:0-3503 GCF_036963225.1 Bacillus sp. JJ783
AAGTGCTAGTAAATATAATCACTAAAAATAGGAGTGATGAAATGACAATATTACCTATACGAAAAGATGAGGCCATAATTATTAATATGGCAAAACTATATTGTAAAGTGTTTGATAAAAGAAATTTTGATGAAATGGTAGAACGAATTACAAGACATATGGGATATACAGATTTTAAAGGAGTAGTAGCAATAAATGATGAAAATGAAGTTATTGGTTTTACTTATGGTTATCGTTCTTTGGAAGGACAGTACTATAATCAATTAATGAGAAAATCATTAAATTCGGAACAAGTAGACGAATGGTTAGAAAATTGTTTTGAATTTGTAGAGTTAGCAGTTCACCCGAAATATCGAAATGAGGGTCTTGGAACGAAATTACATAATGAATTATTAGAAGGGATTCCAAATAGAACAAGTGTTTTAACTACGCAAATAAACAATGAAAAAGCGCGTTCTTTATATGGAAAATTAGATTGGATAAATGTATTGGAATCATTTCATCCAAGTAAAGATGATGTTCCATATGTAATAATGGGAAAATTATTAAAAACAAAAGTGAATTAATAACTTTGTTGTACATATAAGTTATTGGTTTATAACATTTAAGGGGAAAACAAAATGACGATAATATCTATTGAAAAAGCTACAATCTTAGATGCTGAAAAGTTAACAGAAATAATGAAAAGGACATTCGATGAAGAAGCAAAACAATGGTTGCCTGATCAAGAGAAAATTGTAGATTATAACATTCAACCACCAGGATATTCTTCAGTTGAGATGACTATATATTCGATTGAAGAATTGGATTATTGTAAAGTTATACTGGATGAAGAAATTGTCGGTGGAATTATAGTTACGATTTCTGGTAAGTCTTACGGTAGAATAGATCGTATATTTGTAGATCCTATTCATCAAGGGAAAGGAATTGGAGCACAGGTTATTGATTTTATAGAAGAAGAGTTTCCAAGCATAAGAATTTGGGATCTTGAGACGTCTAGTAGACAAATTAATAATCACCATTTTTATAAAAAAATGGGCTATGAAACAATTTTTGAAACGGAAGATGAGTATTGTTATGTGAAAAAAATAAAGACAGATTTAAGCGAAGAAAACTTAGTTAAAAATAAAGATATGAAAAGTGAGCAATACGAAAACTGTAATTTGGCAAATTCAGAGTATTATCAAGTGAATTTAAAAAACAGTTCATTTGTTAGTAGCAATGTAATGAATATAAATATGAGTAATTGTAATTTAAGTCAATCAACCTTTAGAAATATTAATTTTAGAAATTCCTTATATGCAGATTTAAATCTTTCTGGCAGTAAATTTAATTTTGTGACTTTAGGTGCAGTTCAATTTAAAGATACAAGCCTTGGGGAGGATAAAGAGCCTATTTCATTTGATAGATGTGATTTGGAAGGATGTACAATAAGTAACAGTAATCTTAAAAACGTTGAGATAGAAAATTGTAATATAACTGGTATGAAAATAAACGGTATTCCAGTAGAAGAACTGCTTGAGTTGTATAATCGGGTGAAAAATTAAACAAAAAAACACTTAGTATCTTCTAAGTGTTTTTTTTATTTTGAACGAGAGAATATAAGAGATGATGTTCAAAAAATGAATATTATATCGAAATAATTATATAAAAATAACACAAAGAAATAAGGATAGGCAGGATTTTAATATTGGATATTAGAATATGATAATTGAATGGAGGGGAGAAAGATGGGGATTAACGTTAGAGCAGTAGAAACACAGGATGCTAGAGCAATTCATCGTATATGCATTCAAGATGATGTTTTACCATATATGGTTTTCCTACCTAGTATGCGTGTAGATGCAATGGAGAATAGAATTCGAAATTTAGCACAGAATCAATTTGAATTTGTAGCAGAATATGATGGAGAAGTTGTTGGATTTGTCGGTTTAACCCAAAGTCCAGGACGAAGATCTCACTCGGGTGATTTATTCATCGGAGTAGATAGTGAATATCACAATAAGGGAATTGGAAAAGCACTTCTTACAAAAATGCTTGATTTAGCTGATAATTGGCTAATGTTAGAGCGAGTGGAGCTTGGTGTATTAGAAACGAATCCTAGAGCCAAAGTATTATATGAAAAATTTGGATTTATCGAAGAGGGTGTAAAGGTTGGGAATTTGAAGGCTCATGGGAAATTTGTTAACGAAATCATGATGAGTCGTTTTAGACCAAATGGTTTGATTGTACATAATAAATAGAGGTGTAAATTGAACGGAAATATCGATTTGTTTTGAAAAAAGTATGGCAAAAGGACGCCATGCTTTTTTAGTTTGTTAAAAATAAAGAGGAATTTTTATTTAACGGATGTTTTAACGGGTGAAGCATTAGGAATCATCTTGATCCGGAAAGCATATGACTTAATAGAATCTATTTCTATGTGCAAGGGGAATGCATATGTGGAAAATTCAAAAACCTTGAAAAAACCATCGCATAAGTATATTTAAATTTTATTTATTTTCATACATAGCATAATTGCGCATTCAAGGAACAAGGAGTGATTGTAATGTCGACAGACCAACCTATTCCTGGACATTTTATTATGGACCCACAGCGGGCTATGCTGTTGCCACCGGAATTGAAAGCAGCTCCACCTGAATCATTAACAGAACAATTATTTATTGAACGATCTATAACTGAAAATAGATTTTGGTTACGTATTATGAAAGAGCATGCTTTGTTTCTTGGTGAGGGATTTAACCGTAACGATAAAAATTTAATTCAGCAGGTAGAACAATTTTATAATCAGTTTGATAGGCAGCTGCAAAAAGCATTTACTATTCCGCAAACTGTTCAAGCAGTTAGGCAATTAAATGAAGAGAGCATTCAGTTAGTGTATGCTTTTCGTAATTATAAAAGAAATTTACTAATTTTAATCATCAATTGTAAAGTGAAAGGGTTTAATTTCCCACTTTTAGTGGATCATGTTGCACGAGAAGCAGAATATTTTATGCGGACACTTCAAAAGTTTAACGAGGGGAAAATGGATCCTATTCAAGATGCGATTATTAGTGAGAATGTTTTCTGGCTGCGTATTATGATGGAACACTCACGTTTTATTGGATCATTATTGGATCAATCAGAAAGAAATCTTGTTCATACAGCGTTGAAATTCGGTGATGATTTCGAAATTCTGCTTAACCAAGCTAGAGATGTTGAATCAATGTTATATCAAAAAGAACCGACATATCCAATTATAGGGAAAATGAATAAAGATAGTGAAAACGCCACTGTTGAGTTAAGGAATTTCAAAAAAGCAGGATTAGAGTTAATTCAAACATGCCAAATTCGAAGTGTTATTAATCCATTGCTTGCTGATCATGTTACAAGAGAGGCAGAGCATTTCCTCTTCATGATTCATGTATTGGAGCAAAGGCTAAAGAAAAAGCAAGTGGAACAATCTCCGCAATAATAAATAAACAAGAAAAGCATGACAAACTAATGTCATGCTTTTCTTGTTT
>NZ_JBALMG010000200.1:0-10016 GCF_036963225.1 Bacillus sp. JJ783
AATAAAAGGGAAATACATATACACTATGTATTTCCCTTTTATTTTGTAGAGGATAACTTTAGATAATCATTCATGTGTTCAAAACTCGGCCTGCAAGTTGGATTAATTAATGCCTCATAACAAGAAAAGAGTATATGTCTTTCGGTAGATATCTATAATAACCCATATGAAACACAACAACGAAAAAGGTGAATGTATGGACTCTTTTCATAAATGGTTACGAGGTGAAAAATCTTTTTCTACGCAGGACCAAGCTGACGATGTATTAAACAGTACGGTTTCTTCTTCTATATCTACAAACCTAGAGCAATTATCTAAACTATTTAGCGGAATTCCAGAGTTAGTAATTAGAAATTTCCCGTTAAAAAATGGACAAGAGGCCGCTCTAGTGTATATGGAGGGATTAGTGGATAAAACTGTTATCAATACGGATGTTTTACGACCGCTCTTATTTCAAGAGTGGAATGAACAAGAGTTTTGGGAGTCGTCCATTTCTATCGGGAAAATCAAGAAGGTTGAAAAATGGATAGAAATTGAGCAGGCTATTTTACATGGTAAAAGCATTTTGTTTATTGATGGCCAGTTAACAGTGTTAGAGCTAGACACGCAGGGGGCACCTAAGAGGGGTATTCAGGAACCAACAACAGAAACTGCATTGAAAAGTTCACACGAAGGTTTTACGGAAGTAGCTAGCGAGAGTATTGCTCTTATTCGACGATATATTCCAAATCGTGAATTGAAGGTGAAAGAGTTCACTGTTGGAGAGCGGGCAACTTCGAAGGTGTTTATGTTGTATTTAGCAGATGTTACAAATGAAACAGTCATTCGAGAAATGGCGAGTCGTATAAAAGCAATCAACATAGATGCTATTCTTAGCACCGGTACGTTAGAGGGGCTTGTTGAAGATAATTCGTATACACTATTTCCGCAATTTTCTATAACTGAACGCCCAGATACGACTTCACATCATATTTTGGAGGGGCGAATTGCGATTGTTGTAGATCGCTCGCCAGGTGTGTTAATTGGTCCGATGACTTTTTCATCATTTTTTCAAACGATAGATGATTACAGTTTAAGGCCAGCTATCGCCTCATTTACACGTATACTTCGTCTCACAGGATTATTTATTGCAATTTTTGCTCCGGCTCTATATATCGCTATGATTTCCTTTCATTATGAAGTGCTTCCTCTCAAATTGCTATTAACGATTGGGGAATCACGTGCCAAAATTCCGTTTCCACCTATTTTAGAAGCTTTATTAATGGAATTAGTTCTTGAAATGCTCCGCGAAGCGGCTATTCGGCTTCCTGGTCCGATAGGGCAAACGATAGGTGTTGTCGGCGGGATTGTAATTGGGCAGGCAGCGGTACAAGCAGGAATTGTAAGTAATGTTATGGTAATCGTCGTCGCAATTACAGCGATTGCATCTTTCATCATCCCTAATTTAGAAATGTCAGCAGGAGTTCGTTTAATTCGATTTCCGATGATGGTTATCTCTTCTATATTTGGCATCATCGGGATTATGGTAGGGATGACAATAATTATAATTCATTTGCTTTCTTTAGAATCACTCGGAGTTCCGTATAGTAGCCCTGTGTCTCCACTACGTATTTCCGATTTGAAAGACGCATTTATTCGCTTCCCGCTAAAGGTGATAAAGAAACGACCGTTATCTCTTCAGCCTAAACAAGTAAATCAGCAAGGAGATATGAGAGAAAGAGGGGACAAGAAGTGAAGACAGGTGTAAAACAGGAGATATCTTTACTACAATACATTTTAACGATTAGCGGTGTGCAAGTCGGATTTGGTTTGTTGACACTTCCAAGGGAGGTAGCTCAGGGAGCAGGGACGGATGGTTGGATTTCAGTTATTATGGGATGGGCGATAACGACGGTAGTGAGCCTTTGTATTGTAAAAATTATGGCTAAACATCCAGGAGATACTTTACTGAATGTGCTGACACGCTATTTAGGGAAATGGCTAGGGAAAATAGGGATGATAATTTGGATTTTATATTCATTGCTTGCAGCTATTTCTTTAGTATTTTCTCTTTTATATGTTATTCGTATATGGATTTTGCCAAGAACTCCTAGTTATTTAATTTTGATTTTATTAACTATTCCTATGTATATGTTGGCTCGTGGAGGGGCGCGAATTATAAGCCGCTATGCGGTCTTTCATTTTTTCTTTACACTTTGGATGCCGCTTTTATTATTTATTCCCCTTAAAGATAGTCATTGGATTTATCTATTGCCACTTTTAAAGGAAGGGTGCATGCCAGTTTTTCACACTGTTAAATCAACAATTCTTGCTTTTCTCGGATTTGAATTTGCATTTGTCCTTTATCCTTATTTAAATGATAAACAATCGGCCGGGAAAGGTATTATTATAGCTAATGCTATTACGTTGTTAATATATCTTCAAGTTACCCTCGTTTGTTTTGTTTATTTTGGTCCAGACGGGATAATGAAATTTTTATGGCCAACCCTTTCGTTAATTACACCGCTTCATTTCTCATTTATTGAACGGTTTGAAATAATATTTTTGTCGTTTTATCTTTTTATTGTTTTCGATTCTTGTATTCCATACATTTTTACCGCGGCGGATGGAGTGAAGCAACTGTTTCATAAAAAAGAGGGGTCAATGTTTATTTTGATTCTACTTTGTGCGTGTGTTTTGTTTTGGGTCTTCTATACACCGTCGTCTTATCAAATAGATGGGTTAAGGGAATTGTGGGGGATAACTAGTTATTTCGTTGCTGTTCTTTTTCCGGTTGTGTTTTTATTGTACATAACTGTCTATCAGCAGTGGAAAAGGAGGAAGAACTAAATGCAGCGGTTTACTAAGTTTACGATGATCGGTTTTCTATTAGTATTTATGACAGGTTGTGGGGATCGGCTTGACTTAGAAAAACAGTCCATATCGTTAGTTTACGGTTTTGATATGGATGAACAAGGGAAAATGATTGTTTACGACTTAACGCCTAACTTTAATGAAGATGTTGAAAAAAAGTATGAAGTGCATGAAGCGCGAGTGAATACACCAAGGGAAGCGAAAGAACAGTTTAATAGCTCCAGTAAAGGGTTAGTTTCTACTGAAAAATTACAATTAATATTATTAAGTCAAAAGTTTTTACAACAAGAAGGGGCGATGCCTTACCTTGATGTATGGTATCGTGATCCGAAAAATACAGGAAATATGCGTATTGTCACTGTAAAAGGATCAGTTTCTTCTATAGTACATAATGATTTCAAAGATAAGCCGACTCTTCCTGAATATTTGACTGATTTAATTGAGACGAATAAGTTGTACAATCGTACAGCTGTTGCTACATTTCATGAATTCCATCAACAAACGTTTAATAAGGGAATAACACCTGCAATTTCAGAAATAAAAGAAGGGGAAAATGAAATTATAGTTACTGGTTCTGCGCTTTTAACGAGCGGTGGAATGTATAAGATATCTTTAAATCGTCATGAAAGTGCGCTACTTCTTATGCTGAAAAAGAAAGTGAATTCGCCAGTTTCTCTTACAATGCCTATTTATGCTAAAAGAGTGGAAACCGACAGCTCTCTTAGAAATTCAAAAGAGAAGGACTTTATAACGATAAATGTTCAAGATATAAAGCGGGATCTTTCAACTCGTTACGATAGAAATCATTTTGTTTTCAATATAAAGCTGGATCTCAAGATAGCTATTGCTGAGCGAACATTTGATGTAAATATGAGGAAAGATAAAGGAGAACTAACTGCACTTATTACGAAACAGTTACATAAAGATTTCAATAATCTTATACATAAAATACAAAGTGAGAAACTAGATCCATTTGGATTTGGTGATTATGCACGTGCTTTTCAATACAAGCATTGGAAAAAAGTCGAAAATGATTGGCCAAATGCATTCTCAGAAGCAAGTGTTACAGTAACACCCGTCGTGAAAATTTTAGAAAATGGGATTATTAAATGATTTCAATTTATAACAAATAAAGGGCAGTAAAGTAACTGTTAAAATATTGTAGCCGCCATTTTTAGGATTTGATTTTGCCTAATAGGAAATTCTATTGATAGCAAAGTCTTTACCTCATTTTTGTTTTAGAAAGGAGAGAAGTGGATGGATTCAATATGGCTAGAGTATGCTTGGGCATTATTAATTTTAATTGGATTAGAAGGATTGTTATCGGCGGACAATGCCCTTGTCCTAGCGGTTATTGCGAAACACTTACCCGAAGAACAGAAGAAAAAAGCTATAAATTACGGAATCATTATGGCCTTTGTTTTTCGATTTGCAGCCCTGTTTGCGATTTCATTTATTGCAAATGTTTGGCAAATACAAGCAATAGGAGCAGCCTATCTTCTTTATTTAGGACTGAAACATGTCATTCAGGCGCAATTCGGAAAAGACAATCAAAATATTCATGAGGACGATGAAAAGGAAGCGGCAGGTAAAAGCTACTGGTTCACGGTAGGAAAGATTGCATTAGCTGATCTTGCTTTCGCGATTGATTCAATATTAGCCGCAGTTGCTCTTGCTCTGGGGCTTCCGGATTCACCACTTGACGATTTCGGAGGTATGGATGGAGGACAGTTCATTGTTGTACTTCTTGGAGGAATTGCCGGACTTATTTTAATTAAATTTGCGGCAACTTGGTTTGTGGGGCTTCTTGAGAAACGGCCAGCATTGGAAACAACGGCATATGCGATTGTTGCTTGGGTTGGTGTCAAATTAGCTGTAATTACACTGGCTCATGAGGATATTGGTATTTTAGACCATGATTTTCCGCACAGTACAACTTGGACGTTGATCTTCTATGGAGTATTAGTTGCGATCGCACTAATTGGTTGGTTTGCACCGGGAAATAAGTCAGCCGAAAATAATCCCGAAAGGTAATAAAAGGGTCAGAGCATTATGTGCTTTGTCCTTTTTAATGATAATTATATTGTGTATTTTTCGATTTAACGCTATAATTACAGTGTTAAAGATGGAATCGTGATATGACCTGTTATGAATCTATCATTTTATTTATGAATAAATGGATTGGTATTTTAGCAAGATGTGCTAATGAACTACTCCACCATGATGATAACGTGCCAAAAATGTGGTGCGTATATTTTCGTGGTGGAGTTTTTTTTATTCTCAAAAAGGGGGAGTAACCATGAACGACAGCATGGTTCATATTACAATTGACGGCAAAGAGTATAATGCTGAGCCTGGTTCAACTATACTAGGCATTATTAATGAGAACGAAATTGAACATCCACAAATTTGTTACGTGCCGGAAGTGGATCCTATTCAAACGTGTGATACTTGTATTGTAGAAGTGAATGGAAAGCTAGTGCGATCGTGTTCTACAGTAGTGACGAGCGGTATGAATATTGAGTTGTCCTCTATTAGTGCAAAGGCAGCACAACATGAGGCGATGGACCGTTTACTAGAAAATCATTTACTTTACTGTACGGTATGTGACAACAATAACGGGAATTGTAAATTGCATAATACGGCAGAATTAATGGAAATTGAGCATCAAAAATATCCTTACGAACCAAAAGTTGATACAGGCGAAGTTGATATGTCCCATCCATTTTATCGCTATGACCCGAATCAATGTATTGCGTGCGGTCAATGTGTAGAGGTGTGTCAAAACTTACAAGTAAATGAAACGTTATCTATTGATTGGGAGGCAGAGCGCCCACGTGTTATTTGGGACGAAGGAGTAGATATTAACGATTCTTCATGTGTAAGCTGCGGTCAATGTGTAACAATTTGTCCTTGTAATGCATTAATGGAGAAATCGATGCTTGGTGAAGCTGGATTTATGACTGGGCTGAAGCCGGATATTATGGGGCCTATGGTCGATCTTATTAAAGAGGTTGAACCTGGATATAGCGGTATTTTTGCTGTGTCAGAAGTAGAAGCTGCAATGCGCGACACTCGTACGAAGAAGACGAAAACAGTTTGTACGTTTTGTGGTGTAGGTTGTTCGTTTGAAGTATGGACGAAAGGGCGCGAAATTTTAAAGGTGCAACCAACTTCTGAGGCACCAGTTAATGCAATTTCTACTTGTGTAAAAGGAAAATTCGGTTGGGATTTCGTTAATTCTGAAAAACGACTTACGAAACCTTTAATTCGTAAAAATGGAGTGTTCGTTGAATCAACTTGGGAAGAAGCGCTTCATGTAGTGGCGAATAAATTGGGCTCTATTAAAGAAGAGTACGGTAAAGATTCTATCGGCTTTATTTCTTCTTCTAAAATTACGAATGAAGATAATTATGTTATTCAAAAATTAGCGCGTCAAGTGTTCGAAACGAATAACGTTGATAACTGCTCACGTTATTGTCAATCACCAGCGACAGATGGATTGTTCCGTACAATTGGTATGGGCGGAGATGCAGGGACGATTAAAGATATCGCACAATCGGGTCTTGTTATTATCGTCGGCTGTAATCCAACAGAAGGTCACCCAGTATTAGCGACTCGTGTGAAACGTGCGCATAAGCTTCACGGTCAAAAACTAATTGTTGCAGATCTTCGTAAAACTGAAATGGCAGAGCGTTCAGATATCTTTATTAGTCCAAAGCAAGGAACAGACCAAGTATGGTTAATGGCTGTTACGAAATATATGATTGATCAAGGTTGGCACGATCAGCAGTTCATCGACGAGAATGTAAACTTCTTTGAAGATTTCAAAGATAGTCTTGCGGAATATACGCTTGAATATGCAGAAGAGATTACAGGCATTTCAAAAGAAACGCTCGTTAAAATGGCAGAAATGATTCGTGATGCAGATGGTACGTGTATTCTTTGGGGAATGGGCGTAACGCAGAATACTGGTGGTTCAGATACTTCCGCTGCGATTTCAAACTTACTACTTGCAACAGGAAATTATCGCCGTCCAGGTGCTGGTGCATATCCGCTTCGAGGTCATAACAACGTACAAGGCGCTTGTGATATGGGAACACTTCCGGGCTGGCTTCCAGGATATCAACACGTTACTGACGATGTAGAACGTGCGAAATTTGAAATAGCTTACGGAGTGAAAATTGATAACAAACCAGGTCTTAATAACATTGAAATGCTTCACGCAATTGATGAAGGGAAAATGAAAGCTATGTATCTTGTTGGAGAAGATATGGCCCTTGTAGACTCTAACGCAAATCATGTACATGAAGTGTTATCAAGTCTTGA
This sequence comes from Bacillus sp. JJ783, assembly GCF_036963225.1. Taxonomy (NCBI): domain Bacteria; kingdom Bacillati; phylum Bacillota; class Bacilli; order Caryophanales; family Bacillaceae; genus Bacillus; species Bacillus sp. JJ783. Next base: position 7,183 of record NZ_JBALMG010000200.1, read on the forward strand.
GTTCTTTGTCGTTCAAGATGTGTTCCTTTCTAAAACAGCTCAATACGGTGATGTAGTATTACCAGCAGCGCCATCTCTTGAGAAAGAAGGTACTTTTACAAATACAGAACGTCGTGTACAAAGATTATATCAAGTGCTTCCGGCGCTAGAAGATGCGAAACCAGACTGGTGGATCGTACAGGCAATTGCTAATAAGTTAGGTGCAAACTGGAACTATAATCATCCAAGTGAAATCTTTGCTGAAATGGCGAGTTTATCACCACTATTCGCACACGCAAACTATGAAGTGCTTGAAGGGTGGAACAGTTTCCACTGGGGAAGTTTTGATGGAACGAATACGCCGCTTCTATTCAAAGATGGATTTAACTTCCCAGACAAAAAGGCTCGTTTTGCGATAGCTGATTGGGTACGTCCTGCTGAATTCCCAGCAGAATACGATCTTCACATTAATAACGGTCGTATGCTTGAACATTTCCATGAAGGGAACATGACAAATAAATCAACTGGTATTCAATCGAAAGTACCAGGTGTTTTCGTCGAAGTTTCTCCAGAATTGGCAAGGGAACGTGGAGTGAAAACTGGTTCGTTAGTACGCCTTGTTTCCCCATTTGGAGCACTTAAATTACGTGCACTTGTAACGGATCGTGTAAAAGCGAATGAACTGTATTTACCGATGAACTCGACGGATAAAGATTCGGCAATTAATTTCTTAACAGGTCCTGCTGTTGACTTACGTACAAACACGCCTGCATATAAACAAACGAAAGTACGTATGGAAGTGTTACAAGTAGAAGGTGAAAATCCGATGCCAAAAACGAATCCACGTAATAAAAAGCGTCATCCTCAAAACGGCATTGAGGTAAATCGCAAGTGGGCTCGTCCAGGATACGTACATTTAACGGATAACTAGGGAGGAGAAAAGAATATGGCGGCACCTATTCAAGCGATTCAGAAGCAGGAGCTAACTGAGGAAGAACTCAAACAACAAAAACTCGAAGATTTAAAAGAACTTCTAGCGAATAATGAAGAAGCTTTAAATCAAATGTTTAATATAGTAGGTGAACTAAATGACATTGGGATGCTGGAAGCTGCAAATTCTATGCTGAAAGCGAAAGAACCAATCGCAAAAATTGTTCTAGGGCAGGTCACTCGTGAACCAGTTACAAATTTAATTAATAATATGATGGGCGCTGCAGGAGCTTTAACAGAACTTGATCCGGAACTTACGAAAAAGCTTGTAGGTAGTTTATTAGTAGGGCTGGAAGAAGGTAATGAGCATCTACAAAGTAATAAAAAAGTTGGGGTATTCGATCTTATGAAAGTACTAAAGGATCCAGATATTAATCGTGCTATCGGATTTGGTCTTCATTTCTTAAAAGGTATGGGTAAAGGGTTAAAAGAAGAATAGATAAGCAACAATAATAGTATTTCATATGTTGTTTGTGTACTTGAGATAATTGTACAAGATGATCCATTTCGTCTCATTATTAAATAGTTTAGGCGAAATGGTTATTTTGTTAAAATAGTTGTGATGGAATAACTAGGAAGGAATGAGAGTATGTCAAAAATGGTGCATGAATTTAATGATATGATCCGAAAGCTTCGAAAGGATTTATTCGGAAAAGGGCCGGAGCGAATTCATACTGTATTTGCTGAAAATATGGCGATTGCTACACTTTATGGGAATTTGACACCTACTGAGAAATTTATTTCGGGAACGATGGATGGTGCGGAAATGGTTCATATGGCTCGAACGAAAATGATTCAAGAAGTGTATGCTGTTAATTCTCGTGAGCATTTAGAGGAACTTGTTGGAGCGAAATTAGTTCATCTATTTTCTGATATGAAAGTGGATGAAGATATTGCAGTTTCGGTGTTTGTCTTTGATAAAAATATAACGTGAGAGAAGGATACTCATCGTGAAATCGATTCAGGTGGAACGGGGAATTTTTAAATATGAGCAAGGGGAATTCAAGCATATAGAGGATAGCATTGTAACAGAGTTTCCTGTAACGGTTAAAATTAACGGCCAGGAATTTGTTACAATGGTTAGTACTCCAGAGTATATTGAAGATATGGTAATTGGCTTTTTAGCCTCTGAAGGCATTATCCGAAAGTATGAAGATATTGATGAAATATGGGTGCAAGAAAAAGAAGGCTATGTACATGTAAAAACGACGAAAATCAATCCTTATTATCGTGACATGCAAAACAAACGTTATATTACTTCGTGTTGTGGAATGAGTAGACAAGGGTTTGTTTTCGCAAACGATGCGCTGACTGCGAAAAAAATGAATGATATTCGCGTAAAGATCTCTGCCGAGGATTGTTTTCGGTTAATGAATGATATGCAGGAATCTGCGTCTACGTTTCAACATACAGGCGGCGTTCATAATGCAGCTTTATGTGATGTGAGTGGAATTGTTTTAAGCCGCATGGATATAGGAAGACATAACGCTTTAGATAAAATTTACGGCTATTGCTTAAAAAATAACATTTCGATTGGTGATAAAATTATTGTCTTTAGCGGACGTATCTCTTCTGAAATTCTATTAAAAGTTGCGAAAATTGGCTGTGAAGTAATATTGTCAAAATCCGCTCCAACTGAGTTGGCATTAGAGCTAGCGGAGCAGTTAGGGATTACGACAGTAGGTTTTATTCGTAATAAATCTTTAAATGTATATACGCATCCAGAGCGGATTGTAAATATAAAATAAGTAGAAACGAGGCAATAAATATGAAATCTGTCACATTAGACAAATTAGATCGTCCTTTAAAGGATTTACGTATTTCTGTTACCGATCGCTGTAATTTTCGTTGTAGATATTGTATGC
>NZ_JBALMG010000201.1:0-2521 GCF_036963225.1 Bacillus sp. JJ783
TTGCTTCAATATCTTTTGTACTTTTTTTCGTACTTTTCTTTGCTTCCACCATTTCCGATACAAGTCTATTTATAACTTTGATATATTCGTGACTGCTTTGTTCCAATAAACGGATTTGTCCTTTTGTTGGAATCAATTTCGCTTTCACTGTTAGGGTCTGTGACATACGTTTCATCCCCTTGTTTTTTGATTTTCAACATAGTGTTCATTTGATACATTTCTAGCAATCAGAACGTGTTTATAAACTTTACAACTGCATGAAACGAGGTGGTTTTCCTCTCAAACACTTTGAAACATTCTTCTATCATCATTTATTCTAGTTATATCATTTATTTCCGAAAAATTCCAACAAAACACCCGAAGAAACTACCTATACTTTGGATACTTAAAGTACCACGAATCTTGCGATTTTTAGTGGTACTCCGTATCCAACCTTACTTTCATCCCATGCCTAAAGGCAATGGGCTTTCTTGTTCGGGAAAAGCTGTAAAACCAGGAGGCAGTTTTATTTTTAGCTGGGAGCATCCGGTATATTCAAATTTGCAGTATGGAACAGAAGAAATTGTTTTATGCTCTTCATATCATGAGGAAACTCCTATTACGTTTGAAACATTTAAAGGGGAAGAAGTACAAGCGACATTATATAAGAGAAAAATGAGTACATACATAAATGAGTTAAATAGAGCTGGATTTACAATTGAGAGAATAGAAGAGCCTGAACCATCTTGTCTATTTGATGGAGAAGTAGCAGAGCCGTCTACGAAGTACTATTCTTTATATAAGGCTAGAATGGTGCCGACTACTTTTATTATTAAGGCGAGAAAATGAAAAATACAGCGTACACCGAAAAAGTGTACGCTGTATTTTGTTAAAGGTCAGTACTTATCTTTTTGGCTGGAAAATATGCTGAAAGAAGTATTTGTGATGTAAGTTATCTACAACTTTATTTGCTTGATATGTGCGGTGTTGTTCTAGTCGAAGTCTTTGCTCCATCATTTTTATTGCGTGATCTGATAAACGTAACATTATACATTTCTCCTTTTCTATAAATATAGGTTTTTAATTGGTATCGTTCCCATATTTATAACTAAGGAGGCATACTGTGTAACATAGGCAAAAAAGCACCTTCCTCTCCCATTACGCTTACGAGGTTAGCTGTCGGACTCGGGAAGTGAGAGTGTCCCTACTTAAAAAAGATTCGCCCCAAGTAGCAAAAAGCTACATAAATGGTTCCCCCGCTCCAAAATTTGGATTCAGCAAAAGGTTTTATAAGGTAAAAAATAACATAAATAAGCAGTTAAGTCAAATTATTTTGTGTATTCTGTCTTTTTAGTGAGGTCAAAACCATTCCATCAGGAAGTACGATATCTTGAATTTCAATAAAACCATGTTTTTTATATAAAGAAAGGGCAGGCGTATTGTTCTTCCCTGTTTGTACAATATACGCTTTTGAAGAAGAGAACATGTCAAATATAAAAAGTAGTAACTTAGTTGCTATCCCTTTATGGAAATGATTGGGTGAGACCACTAAACGATGGATATCAACTATATCTTCATCAACTTTAAAAGAAATAAATCCAATGAGTGAATTTTCCAGGAAATATCCATGGAATGTCTCATCGCAGTTTTGAATATCAGTTACAGTATCGTATAAACGGGGGATGGCCGTACTATTTATGTATTTTGCTTCAATTTCGTAAGCAGGAATTTGAATGTTTAAAATAGACAAAGCAGTATGATAAGAGTTTGCTATTAATTTTTGAATCATAAATAATAACGCTCCTTTTTTCTGTATTTTCATGCGTTTGACAAGATTTTTCATTTCTGGATATAATAATTACAAGGGTTACGTAATAAGTTAGTTGATAAATAGATTTATTCTATAATAGAAATGGAGGACTAAAAATGGGATGGATTATCACATTAATAGTTGGTGCTATTATAGGTGCAATTGCTAGTTCTATAACGGGTAAAAATTTTCCGGCTGGTATGTTTGGAAATATAATTGCTGGTTTACTAGGAGCTTTGTTAGGTAGTAGATTATTTGGATCTTTTGGGCCATCATTTGGTGGGATTCATGTCGTGCCAGCACTATTAGGGGCAATTGTATTAATTCTTATTGTATCATTTGTAGTAAAAGCTGCAAGGAAATAAAGGCTATTATTAATTATTTTATAAAGCCCTTTTTAGGGCTTTTCCTAATTAGAGAGGTGGTACACTTGGAGAAAGTAAATATAAGAAAAAGAGATAAGTTGAAAAAGTTTTTTAAAGAACAAAATTATTTAGCTGTACTACTTGGATTTGCGTTGCTGTTTGTAAATATATTATTACTTACAAAAATATCATTCGTCTTTACACCGTTCGTCGTATTTTTAAAAACAATCTTTTTCCCAGTATTATTAGCGGGAGTACTATTTTATATATTGCATCCATTCGTTTCTCTTTTAGAAAGAAAAGGTGTGTCGAGAATTGTGTCAATTGCCTCGATATATATACTTGTTCTTGGATTATTTGTTTTTCT
>NZ_JBALMG010000201.1:2586-10214 GCF_036963225.1 Bacillus sp. JJ783
CATGAAATCGAAAGGGCAGCACGTAAATTTGGAGAAAGTAATGTAATTGGTAGAATGCAGGAAAGTTTAAATATTGATGTTGCTAATATCGTAAAAGATTCTACAATGAATTTTACAAAATCATTATCATCAGTAACAGGAAATGTAACTGGATTTTTAAGTACACTTACTGAAGTTGTTTTAACATTTGTAATGGTTCCATTTATATTGTTCTATCTTTTAAAAGATGGTGAGCAATTACCAAATCATTTTTTAAAGTTTATATCTGAGCAAAGACAACCAGCTGCGAAGAGAATACTAGATGATATGCATTATGCGATTAGTTCGTATATTAGAGGACAGATTATCGTTAGTTTATTTATCGGTATTATGCTATTCATTGGTTATCTTATAATCGGCATTAAATACGCGGTATTACTTGCTATTTTGGCGATGATTGTAAACGTCGTTCCATATGTAGGTCCTGTTATTGCGATAACGCCAGCGTTAATTATTGCTTTTATTGACTCACCAGCAATGATTTTAAAAGTAATTATTGTCATGATGGTTGTACAATTAGCAGAGGGGAAATTTATTTCACCACAAGTAATGGGGAAAAAGTTAGACATTCATCCAATTACTATCATTTTTATTATTTTAACTGCCGGAAATTTATTTGGAATTATGGGGGTTATTTTAGCAATTCCAGGATATGCGATATTAAAAGTGTTAGTTACGCATAGTTATAGATTTGTTAAGTTGAATACGTAAAAAAAGAGCTAAAACAGTTTTATCTGTTTTAACTCTTTTTTATTAATAATTGATTTGCATATTAGGAGTACCGAGCTGTGCCATGACTGATCCATCAATAAACATCATACGTAGGCTTTTAATTCAACAATAGGTAGATTGCTTTCCTTTAGTTTGTAATCAAATATTATATCGTCCATGCGAAAATTCGTATCAACTTCAAGAGAAATGAAAGTACCCCCGATTTCTACTTGATTTCCGTGTTCAGTCTCAAAAGTGAGCGCACCGTCAAATGTTTCTATATACTCATCGCAGGTGTATAAATATATAGCGATAGGTGTGAAATGTATAATAACCCTTAAAGTATCATAGTCAGTCTGAATACTGTTCTTAAACTTACCAATTTTTTTAGTAAACCAACCCATAACTTCACCCCGTTTTTGTATTGCAAATAAGTTCTATATATTGATTATACATTACGTGGAATAAATTGGTAATGGTTATTGCTAAAATTCTTAAGTCTCCACTGAGTGTTAAAAACAAGGGGTTAATTATGGTTAAAGGGTCAAAGAATGAAAATTCTTGTTATAAAACCAGAAAATTCAGGTTTATATTAAGCTCAAATGTGATAAACTGTAAAAAATAACTAAAAAGCAATGAAAGAGAAGAGTACATATTCAAAACTTTTCAGAGAGCTGATATTTGGTGGGAATCAGTAAGGGATGAATATGGAATGGGCTCTGGAGCTTCTAGCTGAAATGAGTAGGCGAAGACGGTTACTTCACGTTATAGAAGCTTGAAGTGAGCTATAATATAGCTAATTAAGGTGGTACCGCGGGAGTTTCTCGTCCTTTTTTAAGGATGAGGGGCTCTTTTTATTTTGAGAAAGGAGGAGTTGGGATGAGCGAGAAAATTATGTTAACAGGAATTAAACCAACAGGTTACCCGCATTTAGGCAATTATATTGGTGCGATTAAACCTGCGTTACAAATGTCAAAAAACAAAGAAGGAAAAGCGTTATATTTCATAGCAGACTATCATGCGTTAAATGCTGTGCATGATCCGGCGAAGTTCAGTAGTTATACGAAAGAGGTAGCAGCTACTTGGTTATCACTTGGACTTAGCGAAGATGTTATTTTTTATCGGCAAACAGAAATACCGGAGATTTTAGAATTAACGTGGATATTATCTTGCCTAACTCCGAAAGGTCTTATGAACCGTGCTCATGCATATAAGGCGAAGGTAGAGCAAAATAAAGAAGCGGGGTTAGAGATAGATGCTGGAGTTAATATGGGATTATATACGTACCCGATTTTAATGGCAGCTGACATTTTATTATTTCAAGCCACGCATGTACCTGTTGGAAAGGACCAAATTCAGCATATTGAAATTGCGCGTGATATTGCGACGTACTTTAATCATACATTTGGCATGACATTTACGCTTCCAGAGTATGTGATACAAGAAGAGGGAGCGATTTTACCTGGTCTTGATGGAAGAAAAATGAGTAAAAGTTACGGGAATGTTATCCCGCTTTTTGCAGAGAAAGAAAAACTCCGAAAGTTAATATTTAAAATAAAAACCGATTCGTCACTTCCGAATGAACCGAAAGAACTGGAAACGTTATTTATGATTTATAAAGAATTTGCGACAGAAGATGAAATTCAGTCGATGCGTGAAAAGTATGAGACCGGGATTGGTTGGGGGGATGTGAAAAAAGAGTTATTTCGCATTGTAGACCGTGAGTTAGCAGATTATCGCGAAAAATACGTTAAGTATATGAATGAGCCGCATTTACTATATGAGGCGTTAGAAAAAGGTGCTGAGAAGGCACGAGCTATTGCGAAGGTGAATTTAGCGGAAATAAAAAAACGGATTGGATTTGAGAGGGAACGTTAAGCGTTCCCTTGTTTTTGTTGGAAATCTGTAATAATCCTCTCAATAACTGGAGGAAGGTTGCTAGGTAACTCATCAAGCGGAAAGAAGCGTAATTCTTTCGATTCCGTTTGATCGCATACAAGTTCACCTTGAAATTCTCGGCAAATATAAACAACGAGTACACCATGTACTTGATCACCGTTTGGATAGATTTGATAGAAATCTGGTCCTGAGTATGTACGGAACAGTTCTACATTTTTTACGGTAAGTCCAGTTTCTTCAAATACTTCGCGTTTCACAGCGTCTTCCAGTGTTTCGTTATATTCTAATGCACCCCCAATAATCCCCCAGCGGTTAAAATCTGTACGGAGCTGCAGTAATATTTCATTATTTTCATTTAATATAATTGCGTGTGAACCTATTAAAATGAGTGGATGATTTCCTACTCGTTGTCTCATGTCTTCAATATAACCCATATTTTTTCTCCTTGTACTTAATAATAGTTGGGCAGTTCCTTTAACATTTTTTCCGTTTTATGTGCGGTAAAAGCTAAGTTGTGATCATTTTTTGTTCTAAAGAATAATGTACGTAAAAATGTTTTAATGTTGGCGCATAAAATGCAATATTCATTGAGAGAAAGGCGTTTTCTAATTTGAGGAAGTCGCTGTACTTTTTTATGAATAATTGAAATTAAATCTTCTTGTGCAAAGTCATGATATACCATCGATACTAACGGAGTGACAACTCTTTCATCTTCATTATTATGATAAATATCTGCCGAAGTGAAGATTTTATTTAATAAACAATGTATCATTTCTTCATAGCATTCAAAGGTAATATAGGAATTTTGGATAATTTCATTAAATGCATCAGAAACGTGTGCAATACAATGAGCCCAGCCTTTATCTTCAATATATCCACGGAAATCAGTCTCTAAATTTGTATATGTTATGAGATTTTGTTTTATTTCTGTAACATCCTCCTCAGTTAGAAAGTAGTGGGAGTTGGAAAATTGGAGGATTAAAGCAATTAATGAAACAGTATAAGAGCGTGTGAAAACCCCATCTGTATATGGGGAATTAATATCAAAATATAAGTATTCATCGCTTAAACAAGTATGTAAAAGTAATTTAAGTTGATCATCGAGTAGAAGCTCATATTGAATAAAGTGAGAAAAACAATTATAAATCAGCTGATAGCGAATGTAACTGTCAGTAGTTCCAATGTGCTGAAGCATGTTCGTTGTTAACTCATTTATATCTATATGTTGCATGTGCGAATAATCATTTTGTTGTATAAGCTCTAACTGTTGTTGCAGCGCTGTAATATCCAATGGAGAACCTCCTCCGCACTTTAAAGATGCGATCTTTTCTAGTATTCTATATATTCAAGGACAATCCTGCTCATGCAAGGAGACCAAACTTAAATTCAAGTATTACATAGATGAGGGAAGAGTATGACGATTATAAAACAATTAGAAAAACATTTTAAAATAAGAAGAAGTGCTTCTTCTATAATGATAAAAGAAAATAATGCAGAGGTTTTTACAGAAGAGCAAATTGAAGAAATGGTGCAATATTTTGTTACTGAGGCGAAAAAAGGTGGATTAGAAAATCTACAATTTGAGGTTTCTTCAAAAAGTCCCAATTATGATGTATATAAGAAATGCTTTGGAAAGTATTCATTTGAACATATTGCTGAAAATATAATAGTATTTAAAGATATATATGAAGTGGAAGATATAGAAAGTGATATTGATTTTAAGCTTATTGAAGAGATCGGAGAAGACGCTTTTTATTCTCTTTGGAATGAGCTGATGGAAGAAGAAATAGCGTATGATCAATTTGTAAATATGATGGAACAAGAAATTGGTGGGCAATGGAAAGAACATTGTTTAACAGCTGTTGCAAATGAAGAGCCGATAGGAATTGTAGTCCCGTATATTGAAAGAGGTACGTTAGAAGAAGGGAAACTTATGTATTTCGCAGTCGCTCCGAGTATGCGAAATAAAGGGTATGAATCTGACTTGTTTACAAAAACGATGTTTGTATTAAAGGAAATAGGAGCCACTTATTATATTGGTGAGGCAAATGTACAAGATGAGTGGATGAATGATGTTTTTGAAAAGAATGGATGTCAGCAGCTGAGTTGTAGTGAGCGATATGTGAAAAGGGTTTAGAAGGATGAATGACGTAGTCTCGCGAATTCATTTAGCGGGAATCCATGTACAAATTTTGAACGAGTAAAAGAACTTTTTGCATGTTTGTAAGATAAAAAGAAAAATCGAAACGACAAAGTAAGCTTTCCTATAATACAATAGAGAAGGATTATACTATACGAAGAAAGTGTTGGTGGAAGTATGAAGCAACAAATAAATTGGTTACAAGCAACTGTAGAACGAAATGAAGATAACACGTTACATATAGAGTGGGAAAATAATATAGAAGAAGTTAAAATTTATTGGGGTACTTCACCAGATCATATTGAAGAAAATGGTGAATTACTTGTGACGGTAAATGGAGAGTCATTTACTACAATTGCCAATCCGAGTGAAAATGAGCGTCCCTATTTTAGGTTAGTAGGAAGTAATGGACAAGCAGTTACAGTCGCGGAGCGTAGATTACCATTACAAGGTGCGTTTAACTTCCGTGATATGGGCGGATATGAAACGACTGAAGGCCGTAAAGTAAAATGGGGTAAATTGTATCGTTCTGAAGAATTAGCAGGATTAACAGAATGGGATATTGAGTATTTACAGAAGTCAGGCTTAAAATTAATTTGTGATTACCGTACAGATTTTGAAGTAAAGCATAAGCCGAACCCAGGCATTACAGGTGCTCGCCAAGTATGCTTACCAGTTATGCAAGACTTAGCGAAAGATTTAAATATAAATGAGTTTTTCCAAGTTGGTGATTTATCAGTATTAGGAAAACCTGGTGAATATCTTGTGAAAATGAATCAAGATTTTGTAAGTGGTAATGAGGCATTCGTGAGCTTCTTAAAGTTAGTACAAAATCCAGAAAACTTACCATTAGTAAACCACTGTACAGCTGGAAAAGACCGTACTGGATTTGGTTCCGCATTATTATTACTTCTATTAGGTGTATCAGAAGAAACGGTAATGCAAGACTATTTATTAAGTAACGGTTTCCGTGAGAAGTTAAACGAAAAAATGATGGCATTTTTAGGTGCAAAATTACAAAATGATGAAAGTAGAGCGATATTAGGTGCGATGTTTGAAGCTCGTGCTGAGTATTTACAAGCTGCGATTGATGAAATTAAAAAGCAGTATGGATCAGTTGAAGCATACGCTGAAAAAGCTCTTGGATTTACGAAAGAGTCGTTAGAGGAAATGAAAGAGTTATTGCTAGAAGGTAAATAATGAGAAGGGAGGCTGGTTTGGATTAGCCTCCTTTTCTTATTGTTGCTATAATTAAGCTATGAGAATATAGGAATTGAGGAGAACATCATGAAATACAAAGTTATACTATTCGACGTAGACGATACATTATTAGATTTCCCTGAAACGGAAAGAAACGCATTAAATAGCACGTTTGTACAATTTGGCATGCCTACAGGGTATAATGATTATCTTGCAAGTTATAAAGAGATTAGTAATGGATTATGGAGAGATTTAGAAAATAAAATGATTACGCTAAGTGAATTAGCGGTAGATCGATTTAGACAATTATTTGTTCTTCATAATATAGAAGTAGACGCGCAGCAATTTAGTGACGTATACCTTGAAAACTTAGGGAAAGAAGTACATCTTATAGAAGGTGCAGTGAAACTATGTGAGAATCTTCAAGATTGTAAGTTAGGTATTATTACGAATGGATACACTAAGGTGCAACAATCTAGAATTGGAAATTCGCCTTTATGTAACTTCTTTGATCATATCATTATTTCTGAAGAGGTAGGCCATCAAAAACCAGCACGTGAGATTTTTGATTATGCATTTGAAAAGCTTGGAATTACTGATAAATCAAGTGTACTAATGGTTGGAGATTCCTTAACTTCTGATATGAAAGGCGGAGAAGATTACGGTATTGATACGTGTTGGTATAACCCGAGTCTGAAAGAAAACAAGACAAGTGTTAAGCCGACCTATGAAGTGGAGAGTCTGCTTCGTATTATGGAAATTGTGGAAGGAAAAGTAGTTTCCTTCTCATAAGATTTTCCTATTGTCGATGGGTGTCGGTAAATCGATATATTGAAAAAATAGCTGATATAATTTGAGTTGTGGTCGATATATTGGGAGTATGTTGTTTTGAGGGAATTCGCAAAGAAAAAATAGCGCTACTATACTAATGTCATTCACGTGTTATAAGGTATTAATTAAATATGTGTATATAATACATAGTTTCTCAGAGTAATGCGATGTCAAGTATGAGCTGTGTAACAACTAGAGGTGAGTGAAGGATGTTAACGTTTTTATTTGAGTTAGACAAGGCTATTCCACAGAAGGATGAGCCACGGTATGTTGCTTATACAAATGGCTTTATCGAAGGGGATTTAACGATTTGTGTGGGTGATAGAGTACTTTTTCAAAAGTCATGCATGAAGGTCGCAGAGCTGGGCATTTATTTAGGACAGTGGATGGAACAAGTTCAACACGGGCAGAACATACATATGAATTATGAAACGATTGAAGATGATGAGTTAATTCTTTGTTTTTTCTATGAAGAGGACAATCAGTGGAGAGTTTCTTCCGGTTGGCAAGAATTTGAACTTCAGGAGCGTATATCTACTGCAACATTAGTAGAGAGCGTTCAACGCTATTTATATGAGCTAAATAAGGAACTGCGCGCGATAGAATATCCTGTGACGTTTGATCAGTACTTAAGAGGAGAGCGGATTATGCAGCTTTCTTACAAACGACTGTGTGATAGTAAGGCAGACACGATGCCGATAGAGGTTTACAATGGAAGCAAACAAGTAAGTGTAGTACGGGGCTATTATAAAAATACTTTGATGAAAGTGCTAGACTTCATTCCAAAAGTTGGTAGTAATATCAATTA
>NZ_JBALMG010000202.1:0-6733 GCF_036963225.1 Bacillus sp. JJ783
CAAATTAATAGTGAAAGATATATAGGAAAGTGTCCGCACATTTCAAATTAAGAGGTGAATTACAATTGCATACGTATTATGGAGAACTTTGTACAAAGATATATGAAAGTGATAAATCAATTGCAGCCGGAAAAGAATTGGATTTTTATCTTTCTTTTGTAAAAGATAAAAATATACATGTGTTAGAACCAATGTGCGGAAATGGTAGAATGTTAATTCCCTTTATGCAAAATGGTGTGAATATAGAAGGGTTCGATATTTCGAAAGATATGCTTAAAGTTTGTAAAGATAAAGCAGAAAAATTAAACTTAAAACCGGTTGTGTCACAAGGAAGAATAGAAGAATATCATAGTGATAAAAAATACGATCTTATTATGATTCCTATCGGTTCATTTTCACTTTTACCAAATAATTTAGTAGACAATAGTCTTCAAAATATGAAAAACAACTTAAAGGAAAATGGCAAATTACTTCTGACAATTGTACAAGGTGGAAGTGAGACAGAACAAATTTTAGGTTGGATAGAGACAAATAGAAAAGAAATTAACAATGAATTAATTGTTGAGTATAGAAAAGTTTCATATGATAAGGCGCAAAAACTTCTAAATATTATACTGAAATATGAAATCATTCATGATGAGAAAATAAAAGAAACTGAGATTATGGATTTTCCTATAAGACTATATGATTTAAAAGAATTTGAAAATATACTTATTACTAATGGGTTTAGTCAAATTGTTGTTCATGAAATAAAAGATGGATATGGTGAAGGTAATTCATTTCATGTATTTGAATGCAGTTTATAACAAGTCAAAGCGGGGGATTATACTTATATGATTCAATACAAAAGATGTAGTGAAGTAAGTATAGATTTAGTGTATAAAGCTTTTAAGGATGGATTTTCAGATTACATCATTAAACTGGAAGTTTCAAAAGAAGATTTTATAAAAAGATTTTTTGGGCCAGAAGGGAATTCGCTAGAACACTCCTTTCTTGCTTTAGACGGTGACAAATGTGTTGGTGTAATACTTGGTGGTATTAAGGTATATGAAAGTATAAAAACAATGCGCTGCGGAACATTAGCTGTTCATCCAGAGTTTCGAGGCATTGGTGTAAGTCAAAAGTTATTTGAGTTACATAAAGAAGAAGCGACACAAAATAAATGTAAGCAGCTTTTTCTTGAAGTTATTGTAGGAAACGATCGGGCGATTCATTTTTATAACAAATTAGGTTATGAAAAAGTATATGATCTTTCTTATTATAATTTAAATGATTTAACTAAAATAATGAATAAAGGTAATAAAAATATTGAAGTAAAACAATTAGAATTTCCAACATTTAAAGTTGAAATTCAGAAATGGTTAAACTTCCATATAAATTGGCAAAATGATATTGATTATATCGAAAAAACAAATCATACATTTTACGGTGCATATGTTGATAGTGATATAAAAGGTTCTGTATGTGTAAATGAACAAGGAAAAATTAGTTTTATTTTCATAGACAAAGACTATAGAAATATTGGTGTTGGGACGAAATTATTACAGGTAGCAAGTGAAGAATTAAAGTTATCAAGTTTATCAATTGGGTTTCCAAACAACAATTTACTGAAAGGGTTTTTAAAGAAATCTGGATTTGAAAAGAATTCTTTAGCACAATATGAAATGTATTTATTGCTATAAAAGCGGAAGGAATTATTCTTTTCGCTTTTTATTTTGCACTATAAACGTTTTTGCTGTATGTGGGAGGATAAGTAAAAACAACAGAAGTTTTGTTACCTATCTTATTGAGCTAACTGGCACTTTAGTTGAAAAAGGAAAATGCATAGTAAACATAGAATATATTAATATATTAAAAGATTTATGAGGTGAAAGTGATGGCAATTAAGCAAGACGAAATTAAAGTAGTAGTCGGAGCTGGAGTATTTAATAATAATCCAGGTTGGGTTCAAACGCAAGAAGATGAACTTAATTTACTAGACAATACCACTTGGGAAGAAAGATTTGAATACAATTCCATTTCAGCTATTTTAGCAGAGCATGTATGGGAACATCTTACTTTTGAAGAAGGTGTAAAAGCAGCTGAAATTTGTTATAAATTTTTAAAGCCATCAGGTCATATTCGGTGCGGAGTGCCTGATGCATTTTTCCGAGATGAAACCTACCAAAATATAGTTCAAATAGGCGGCCCTGGCCCGAAAGACCACCCAGCTGCAAGCCATAAAATCGTACATAATTATAAAACATTAACGAAAATGTTTGAAATTGCTGGATTTGAGGTAGTTTTACTTGAATATTGTGATGAAAATGGTCAATTTTATTACACAGAATGGGATGCGAATGACGGCGTTATTTTCCGTTCGAAAAGGTATGATTCTAGAAATAGAGGCGATAAACTTGGTTTTCCATCGCTAATTGTTGACGCGATTAAAAGGTAAGTCATTCACCTAAAATAGGTGTTAGTTCTATCAGTTCATGAGTCGCAAATGCGGCTTTTTTTATTTGTTTTGTAAACCTACGTTTAGCAAGGAATTAGACATACATAATAAGTGATTTTGAACATTACATAACTTGATTTGAATACTATATTAGCTCTTATTAACACCATTTATCTTAAAGGAAATTGCTTTTAAATATTTAATGGAAATATCATATAAAGTAAATAAATCAACGTTTTCTCATGTTGAATTTTTTTGCGGAAATGTTGAGGTACGCCTATTGTAATAAACACATGGAGAGAATATATAATAAATCAATCAATGTTCAAGATACCATTTACACATTAAATTAATATTTCATTGCCATAGAGATTTCTTTTATACATTAATTCGTGTAAAATAAAACAGGAACATACATTCTATACAAGAGTAGGAGGAAATAAATATGTTAGCTCAAATAGAGAAACAAACTGATGGCTATATTATAAAATTTGAACGCCAATTTCCCAATACAATAGAGGAAGTTTGGTCTGTTTTAACTGAAAACAGCAAGCTTAAAAAATGGATGTCTAATTTACAGATTGAAAACCTTAAAACAGGTGGAATTATAAAGTTCGACATGATGGATGGTTCATTTTTAAATATTGATATTTTAGAGTGCCAACTAAATTCAGTACTTGAATTCACATGGGATAAAGATCGTGTCCGATTTGAAATACATAAAGAGGAAAATGGTTCTCTTTTACTACTTAAAGAATACATTCATGAATTAACTGATCATACACCAAAAGATATAGCTGGTTGGCATATTTGTCTTGACCTTTTTTCTTCAGTTTTAGAAGAGGAAGAGAAGGAATTTTCTAAAAACGAATGGCAACAATGGTTCGAAAAATACAAGGATAAGATTCAAGAAGTGAGAGGATAATTGTATAATAGGTAATATTCATTATGTAATTATTATATTGTAAAAATGATTTTGTGGAAAAATAAGAATAGAGGTTAATATGAAAGTAAATCAATTAATTGCTAATAACATAAATAAACTTGATACTGTTATTCCGTTTAATAAATCACTTGGTATTGCTGGTTTATCTGGATCTGGAAAAACAACTCTTTGTCAAACAATTGGTGAAGAATCAAAGAAGCGTCTAGTTTCCTTATTGCCAAAGGCTGAATATCAATATTTATTTCCTAATATTATGGAAACTAATTGTAGTGCAATTAAAATGGAAGAAATGCCTTTAGTACTTTTTTTAGGGAAATCATCAATTTCTTCCAATCCGCGTTCGACGATTGGTACTCATACAGGTGTTTTTAAAGAGATTCGTGAAAAATTAGCGGAAGAATTTAATCTTTCTCCTGAAGTCTTTTCATTTAATAATCAATTAGGTTGGTGTGCTGGCTGTAAAGGGCGTGGTACTACTAAAAATATTGAGTGTAAAAAATGTAAGGGGAAACGTTATAGTGAAGAAGTTGAACAACGTACTATTGAGTTATTTGCTGAATCACATACAATTTCGGATATTAACGATTTAAGTGTTGAATCTATTCTTTCACTAGCAGAAGAATTGAATATTAGTGAAGCAAAACAACATATACTGCAAAATATTATCAATATGAACATTGGTTATTTAACATTAAATCGAATTATGGGTACGTTGTCAGGTGGAGAATTAACACGACTTTACTTAGCTGAATTCATGGCAGTAAGTGAAAATGCTGTAATTATTATTGATGAGATTTCCGTGGGGCTTGATCACGAAACATTATTACAAATATTAGAAGAGATCGAAAAATTAGGGTACAAAAATCAAATTTGGCTCATTGATCATTCAGATACAGTACTGGATACAACGGATGAGCAAATGTTCTTCGGACCTGGTAGTGGAAAATATGGTGGAAAAATCGTAAAAGAATCACCAAGGCCAAAGCCAATACTATCGGAACGAAATTACAAAATGCCAACAGAATATTATACATTCCATGAATTATATTGCCGAAATATCCAAATGACTGAGTTTCAGATTCCTAAAAATAGACTTGTAACTGTTACAGGAGAGTCTGGATGCGGGAAATCTACACTTGTCAATGAGTGTTTAGCTACAGATTTCTTGAAACGATATCCAAAAGATAAACTAGTTATGGTAGGGCAAGATCGAAACCAATCGATTACAAGTCGATCAACTGTAGCAACTTTCTTAGATATTAAAAAGAAACTGACAAAGTATAGTGAAGAAATTGATGATATTTTTGAGCGCTCAATTGAGGATATTATTGATGAAATTCCAAACGAAGATATTGCGTATAAACGCTTGAGCCTACTAATCAAATTAGGACTGGGCTATTTAACATTAGAACGAAAAACACAAACATTATCAACGGGTGAGTTTCAATGTGTTCATTTAGTTTCTGAGTTATTTGCAAAAACAAGAAATCCACATACATTGTTTATTTTTGATGAGCCTTCAAAAGGTTTATCGCAAAATATTTTAAATCAATTTATAGATAGTGTTAGAGGGATATTACAAGATGAATCAGTCTCTATCATAATGATTGAGCATAACAGTTACATGCTAGAAAGTTCTGATTATATTGTCGATTTTGGAAAAAGACAGCTTGAATCTATAGAGCATCTTGATGTAGTAAGTCATGATGATTATTATCGTCAAAAAAGCAGTGTGAATAATGCTGAGCAAATACATATTTCTTCAACACTGAATCAACAAAATGGAATTAATTACTTAGAAGAAAATCATATTGATTATTTTAAAAATGCAGAAAACATTTATAAGGGTGGCATATTAAAAAGCTTATCATCAATGGCTCGTTTAATTTACGGTGAATACGAATCTGATACAATTGCACCTGTAGTTGCTATTGATCTCGAAAGACATTTGTATAGTCAATATAGTTTCTTATATGAAATTGGTGGATTGATCAATCATATTGTAGCTGCTCATCCGACTAATAAAGATACGAGAAGCTTCGATTTCTATTCTCAGGATAATCATTGCCCATCATGTTCGGGACGTCTTCAAATTGAAGTTTTTGATAAAGAAATTACAATTCAAGATAAAAATGTTCCATTTTGGGATGGTCTATTCGATCCAGAAATCATGAAAGTATTAAAATTTTATCAATATGAAAAAATAGAATTTCTATTTGAAGAAATTAAAAATGAGCTTGGTCATGATTTGTCAAAGAGCTATAATGATATGTCTGAGGAAGAAAAACATACATTTTGGTACGGCTATTTTGATAAGTCCTTTTATGATAAGAAAGGAAAGACACGTAGAACATGGGTAGGATTTAATACAATTATTGGCGGATATATTGTTATTTCAAAAGCAGCTATTAAAGAAGATATTAAGACTTCTAAAGAAATGATGACATGTCCAATTTGTGAGGCAACTGTATTAAATCACCAAAAACCGCTTAAATTTGGAGATACAGATATTCGTGAAATTATCAATCAGCCGCTTAATGAAATAATAAAAATTGTAGGAGATTTACCTGTACTCATCAAATTGAAATCTATCGTAGGTGACAATATGATTATGACAGAAGATGTCTCTTTACTGCCTAGGAAAACACAAGTTGCACTGAAAATGTTTGAATTAGAACAAGCAAGCTTTTCAAACTATGAAATGGTGTTACAAAATGTTTTACCATTCTGGAGCCAAATTAAAGGTAATATCGAATCAATCAGCAATAATAATAAGGTGACTATTTGTGATTTCCAAAATATCAATGAAACAAGAGAAACTATCATAGATAAGTATTTCACAAATGGAAAATATAAAAAATTAACATATGTGTATGAAGCATTTGGTTATAAAAAATTAGTTACCCAAATTAATAAAATAAAAAAAAGCAACCCATGTCCATTCTGTAACGGAAAAAAAGTTATAACCGAGGATAATCTACATGATGGCGTGTTTAAATTAACAATTCCATGTATAACTTGTAATGCAAGTGGTATTAATGATGAAGGGCTTAAAGAAATTGTTGATGGCATAGATGTACAAACATGGTTAACTGGAAAAGTTAGTGATGTTGTGGATGAAAGCTTACGAACTGAGGATGTTGCAGACATTCTAATATTTAATCGAATTCGTGAGTTGAATAAGCGAGAAATGATGGCAGTTTATGAATGTCTTGAGAAAAATAATTAAATTAAGAAAAATAAAAAATAGTGGTCAGTTAGGGATTAAAAACTCATTTGCAATAATCTGCAAATGAGTTTTTATGTTGAAGAAGAGTTTCTTTAAACGTGTTAAGGTAGTTAGATAATAG
>NZ_JBALMG010000203.1:0-3972 GCF_036963225.1 Bacillus sp. JJ783
ACTCTATAATGGTCAAATTAAAATTTAAAACAGTTATAGAGACTCCATTCCTCGGAAATATTGTAACTATTAAGTTGTAAAAAGAACCATAGTTTTTTATTTTTGAAAAGGCTATGGTCCTTTTTAGTTGTAGCAAAGATATGATGTGAGGAAGTTTTTGTAAATCAAAAAAATTTGATTAATTAGTTGCATAATAAACTAATCAGCGTATATACTATAAACATCAAAAAAAATTGATGAAGGGAGAGTGAATGATAGTGGCACAAGATTTTCAGCTATATGAGAAAAAGTTTAAAGCGTTAGCTGATCAGAAGCGTTTAGAGATTATGTATGAACTTTGTCAGCGAGGACAAACTTGTGTGTGTGATTTAACAGAGGTTTTCGAAATGACACAATCTAAGTTGTCATATCATTTAAAAATCCTGTTAGATGCCGGTTTAATTGTAAAAGAAACAAAAGGTACGTGGAGTTATTATGATTTAAATGATGCGGAAGTAAATAATTTATTATCAGAAGAATTATGCTGTATCTTTAGAAAAACAGGAAAAGGGAGCTGTTGTTAAAATTTTGCCCTATTAATCAAAAAAAATTGATTAATATCATTTTAAGAGGAGGAATAAGTTATGAGATATGTTCATGTTGGTATAAATGTTACTGATTTAGAGAAGTCTATTGAATTTTATGAAAAGGTATTTGGTGTGTCACCAGTTAAGGTGAAAATGGATTATGCAAAATTTTTATTAGAAAACCCAGGGCTTAATTTTACACTGAATGTACGAGATGAAGTGAAGGGAAATCAGGTAAATCATTTTGGTTTCCAAGTAGAGACAGCTGAAGAAATTACATTTCATAAAGAAAGATTAGAAAAAGAAGGTTTCTTTGCGCGTGATGAGATGGATACTACTTGTTGTTATGCGGTTCAAGATAAGTTTTGGGTAACGGATCCTGATGGTAACGAGTGGGAGTTCTTTTATACAAAAGCAGATAGTGATGTTCATAAAATTGAAGATCCATCTTGTTGCACGACTTCTAACGTAGTAGATAAAAATTCTTGTTGTTAATAGGAGATGGAAAATAAAATGAAACGTTTATCTTTTCTAGATCGATATTTAACACTATGGATTTTTCTAGCTATGGCTGTTGGGATTGGTTTAGGGTTTGTGTTTCCTAGTGTAGTAGACGGACTAAATACATTACAAGTTGGAACGACGTCCATCCCGCTCGCTGTCGGTTTAATTGTCATGATGTATCCACCGTTGGCGAAAGTTCGTTACGAGGAAATGGGCCGAGTATTTAAAGATGTAAAAGTATTGGTTTTATCTTTAGTGCAAAACTGGATTATTGGTCCTGTACTTATGTTTGTTTTAGCAATTATTTTTCTTCCAGATAAGCCAGAATACATGGTCGGGCTCATTATGATTGGTTTAGCACGTTGTATTGCAATGGTAATTGTGTGGAATGATCTTGCTGATGGGGATAAAGAATATGCAGCAGGTTTAGTTGCTTTTAATTCGGTATTTCAAATGTTATTTTTCTCAGTTTATGCGTACGTATTTGTAACAGTAATTCCAGAGTGGTTAGGAATTGAAGGGGCTATTGTAGATATTACAATGGCAGAAGTAGCGAAATCAGTATTTATTTATTTGGGAATTCCTTTTATAGCCGGTATATTGACACGATTCGTATTAGTGAAACTAAAAGGAAGACTATGGTATGAAAAGGTGTTTATACCTAAGATTAGTCCAATTACATTAATTGCATTGCTATTTACGATTATCATTATGTTCTCTTTACAGGGAGAAATGATTGTTAGCGTACCATTTGATGTAGTAAGAATAGCGATTCCGCTATTAATCTATTTTATTGTGATGTTCTTTGTTTCTTTCTTTATGGGAAGAAAAATTGGTGCAAACTATCCGGTGACAACAACGTTAGCATTTACAGCAGGTAGCAACAACTTTGAGTTAGCAATTGCTGTAGCAGTTGGTGTGTTTGGTATTCATTCAGGCGCAGCATTTGCAGCTGTTATCGGGCCGTTAGTTGAAGTACCTGTAATGATTGCACTTGTAAACGTTGCTTTTTGGTTTAAGCGTAAATATTTTAATGATCAACCAGTATAATTTAAAAATAAAGGCGGAAAACAACATGAAAAACAAAAAGACAATCTATTTCTTATGCACAGGAAATTCATGCCGAAGCCAAATGGCAGAAGCATGGGGCAAACAATATTTAGGCGATAAGTGGAATGTATATTCTGCAGGAATCGAAGCACACGGAGTAAATCCAAATGCTATTAAAGCGATGAAAGAAGTAAATATCGATATAACGAATCAAACATCGGATATGATTGATTCAAATATTTTAAATAACGCTGATTTAGTTGTTACCCTTTGTAGTCATGCGGATTCTGTTTGTCCGTCTACACCAAAACATGTGAATCGTGTTCACTGGGGATTCGATGATCCGGCAGGAAAAGAGTGGTCTGAATTTCAACGTGTTCGTGATGAAATTGGAGAACGGATTAAAAGATTTTCTGAAACAGGGGAGTAAATAAAGGAAAGAGCTAATCTGCTATTGTATAGGAGATTGGCTCTTTTTTTACTATATATTTAATTTATCCATGTACTTATTGTATCGGTTTAAACCCACTCCTGAAACGAATAGAGAATATTCTGTAAAAATGGTAAAGTTAGAATAGAACTGTTTAAATAAGGCGGTGTAACGAATAGTAACAAAATCGTTCATCCAAGAAAGGAGAATATTATGAAGTACATACCGATACAAGGATTGGATAATATTACGATTACAGAAGCGATTGAATCTCATCATTGGGACTATCCAATGGAAATCATTTCTAGTGATATAAATTTCATTAACACGAAAGAATTAGTTATGATAAAGAATCCAAAAATAAATAGTATACATGCTAATAAAGTAGTACGTTTTAAGTTTCAAAATGATTTGGAGGAAGCAATGCAAAGGGTTCATCAATTTTATGATGAATTATCTTTTTCATGGTGGGTTCCATCAACAAATACACCTCTCCTGCAGCGACTAAATCAATCGGGGTTTCAAACGATAGATGAATATACTGGACTCGCACTATCTTTACCTACTTTTGATATTCCATCGCATAATCACGAGTTTTCGTACTATGAAGTAGAAACAGACGAATAGGTTAGGAAACTTGTGAAAGTGAGCTCTAAAATTTGGGATTATAATCCTTCCTTAGAAGAAGAACTCTTTAAGCAAAGAAAAGATTACATAAAAGCCAGCAAGGGTACATCTGGATATATTATCTGTTATGACGGAGAAAAAGCAGTAGGGTATGCCAACTTTAGATATAGTTGTGATGGTACTACTTTATATTTGCATGGATCCGGAGTTTTACCAGAATACCGTCACAAAGGAATTTATTCCAATCTAGTATATAAAAGGTTACAGATTGCTAAAGAGGGAGGTGTAATGTTAGCTACTTGCCAAGCAAGAAAAGGACATTCAGATCCAATTTTACGAAAAATCGGTTTCCGGGCATATGAAACCTATTGTCATATGGCGAAAAATCTAACGACTTGAAATTCTTATGAGGTGAAAATGATGGTAATAAAACAAGACGCAATTAAAGTAGTAGTTGGAGCTGGAGCATTTAACAATAATCCAGGTTGGATTCAAACTAAAGAAGAAGAGCTTAACTTATTAGTTGAAACGACATGGGAAGAAAGGTTTGAGCATAGTTCC
Source organism: Bacillus sp. JJ783 (assembly GCF_036963225.1). Taxonomy (NCBI): domain Bacteria; kingdom Bacillati; phylum Bacillota; class Bacilli; order Caryophanales; family Bacillaceae; genus Bacillus; species Bacillus sp. JJ783. The sequence goes on from NZ_JBALMG010000203.1 coordinate 3,739, forward strand.
ATTTCAGCTATTTTAGCAGAGCATGTATGGGAACACCTTACTTTTGAAGAAGGGGTAAAAGCAGCTGAAATTTGTTATAAATTTTTAAAAGCGTCTGGTCATATTCGGTGCGGTGTCCCTGATGCATTTTTCCGAGATGAAACATACCAAAATATAGTTCAAGTAGGCGGACCTGGCCCGAAAGATCATCCAGCTGCAAGCCATAAAATCGTTCATAATTATAAAACATTAACG
>NZ_JBALMG010000203.1:4016-4483 GCF_036963225.1 Bacillus sp. JJ783
TTGAATATTGTGATGAAAACGGGCAATTTTATTACAATGAATGGGACGCGAATGATGGCGTTATTTTCCGTTCTAAAAGATATGATTCTAGAAATCAAGGAGATAAACTTGGTTTCCCATCGCTAATTGTTGATGCGATTAAACGGTAAGTGATTTAACTAATGCATGAGTTAGTATTATAAGTTTATGAGCCGCAAATGCGGCTTTTTTGTTTATGCTGTAAGTATTGCGGTAAAGATTCCTACATTCAATAGTAGTGCTTAAATATAGAAAAACACTTGTTTTATATTAAAAGACAGGTATTTTTGATATCTTAATAGACTTAAAGAAATGAATAAAATGTATAGTTTTTAATCAATTTGTTTGTTAGAAAAATAATAATACAAAATTTACATTGCTATAATGATTCTACACCTAAAAGAGGTGGAAAACCCAACGCAAGGATCTAATATGGTGACCCCATCTAG
>NZ_JBALMG010000204.1:0-607 GCF_036963225.1 Bacillus sp. JJ783
AATCTCATCCGCACTTAATATCATGCGACAACCAAATATATCATTTAACCAATTATTAACTGGATATTGATCCGTATGACTTAAATAACGATTTATTTTATCTAAGATACTTTCTGATGTTTTTACACGATAGAAATATTTGATATCATCTGTGTCAGCTTTCATTAAATAATCATTGATACTTTCATGTAGATTTAGTCTGTAATTCAAAATATGACGTTCTGGAACATTTTTAATTGTTCTAGATAAATTGACTTTATCAACTTTACCTGTATCAAAATAGTCATTTGAATATTGTTTATGTAACTTGTTAATTTCTGAAATTAATCTTTCAACTTTTTCAACCATAGGAATTCCTCCTTGATTTATTCAACACCATTTATTGTAGTCTCATTTTGACGAAATCACAACTTTTAAATGCTCTGTTATGACCTTCATGTTATCAATAGCATATCTAATTAGACTCAATATGTCTTTTTCTATATTAAGTCCTTTTCTAAACGTTTCGCCCAAGTTATCAATATTCTCAATATCACTATTTTCAAAATCAAAATTAATTCTTGTAAACGTCATAACATAGTCAGCCGTTTCAATATTTTCTATCATA
>NZ_JBALMG010000204.1:638-1285 GCF_036963225.1 Bacillus sp. JJ783
TTTTCTATCATATTTTTCATTAAAGTTTTATGATGTTCTTTTGTCTTTTGAATATCCTCAGATAATACATTTTTATCAAATCCAAATCTTGAAAATTCTTTATGTGTTGTTTCTAGAGGATGAGCAATTATATATGATCTAATCGCTTTGAAATAATCATATTTATCCCTATTTATATTTTCAACACCATAAAACTCGTCTTTGTCTTTCTTTTTGTCATAGACTTTTAATGATTTTAACAAGTATTCAATTGATGTTAATATTTTGTCTGAAACTGATATTAATTCATACACATTAATATCATCATTTTTATTATCTATATCTTGCAAAGCATAATTTATAACTGCTCTAGCTGAGATAATTTTAGTGTTTCTTTCAAAATGTTTATTTGCGTCTTTTTCAAAGTAATCATTACACACTTGATTAAATTCATCAAATGCTTCTCTATTAATTTTCACTAATAATCAAATCTTTCTATGAAATTATTTTTAGAACATTTTATAAACGTTCTAACATATATTTATAATCTATCATATTTAATTTTTTATCAAAAATATTTTTATTCACGTATTGCGCTTCCCAAACTTTTTCTAAAATATTGATAAAATCCATATAACGCTCCTATAACGGTTCTGGTGCAAAAATAA
>NZ_JBALMG010000205.1:0-291 GCF_036963225.1 Bacillus sp. JJ783
TCATATAGCTATAAATTTTCATAACTAATAGTATAGGTGTAGTAGAAAAGCTTATATATCAAGCTTTAAGCACTTTTAGAAAAAAATTTCGAGTTAGTAAAAAGAGTTACATAATATCATTTTTGTTTCATGTTTTGATGGAAAGGGGAATGATATGGCTATAAATTTTCATTTTGATGAATTTGGGGTGTTCGAAGTAACATTAATATTTTAATCCTTACATTTTTTTACTTTCACTTCTCTTTTAAATGTAAGAGGTACTTTAGAGAGAGTGTGGATTTGAAATAAAGT
>NZ_JBALMG010000205.1:358-3132 GCF_036963225.1 Bacillus sp. JJ783
TTTGAAATAAAGTCACGATCTTTTTTAAAATACGCTCTTTTCTTTTGTTCGTTTATTAAGGTTAATTGCATTATTTCGATTAAACTTTATTTTAAAGCTACTGTAACTATGTTTTTAAGGTGAAATTAGAGCGAGATGAATAAAATGTCGAAAATATAAGAAATTTTTGTTTTTTTGTTGATTTATGTTTTTTTTAATGTTAAACTCATAACAACAAAGAAAGAGTAAACGAAAACCCTTAGCGATTAAATTATCAGAATTTTCATTCTTTTAGGCGGTTTACTCCATGTGATTTACACGTTTGTGTATTGCTTTTCCACTCTTTCTTTGTTTTTCCCTATAAAAGAAAACAACCTGTTTTTATCCAATTTGTTTTCTCTTGTAAAGATGTAATTTGTTTTTTTATAACAGTTGGAACTACTATTTTAAAAATTATTGTTGTTTAGGGGGGATAGCTAATAGTTTGGACATTTAATGAAGAGTTTTTATTAAAATGGAGTGGATCCAGAAAGAGGTGAAAAATAAGAAATTTGGATGTTAGTTTTTTAATTTTAGAAAAGGAAGAATAAAAATATAGTGGACATACAATTACAATAAAGGAATGCAGTATAGATCAGTATACTTGCATTCCTTTGCTATGAAAATGTATGGTGTTTGTTTAAGAAAGATAAGATAGTATAAATTATGCTTTGTATCGGCATATAAATCTATTTATTTATATATTACAAATGATTTATAAATTGTATTTATAAATCATATTACTGAAATTATAATAGAAAAAGAGTTAATGGATGAAAGATAGGTTATTGTATAAGTACTTGTATAATTGCTATTTGGATTTTACAAATCGATTCAGTCTTGTATAATCAGTTACAGGGTGGGCTATAAGTATGCAAAATAGAGCCCTTAACATGTTAACAGCGAAATGAAAGGATAGAATATTCTGACTTCATTTCTAGTTTTATAAAAAGGAACATCATATAGCTAATTATTTTCAAGTTCAGATCAATAATAAATGTATATAAGGAGCCGAATTTATATGGAAGACGTTCTACAATTGTTTAGAGATGCACTATCAATAACGGAACAATTGTATAAACAAGATGAGCAATTGTGGCATAAATGGGTTTCCTATTATGTTGAGGTTGAAGCAGATCAAAGTAAAATTGTGACTTCAGAATACCTTTCTCCGTCATTTTCAATGCTTGTACAGTGGCTAGAGCAACAACAAAGAAAAGGTGTTTCTCCTCTAGATATATTTAAAAATATAGATACTTACAGATTAATTATTCATGAGACCATAGGTGTCTTTATTGAACAAGAGTTTCGTAAAAATCAGACAGCTAGTACTATGGTGCATACAGCAACAAGTGAATCAGATGCGAACATATTGAATGAAAACTATTTAGAAGTAAATAACTCCGCGGTCTATTATAAGTTAAGAGATGGAATAGCCAAAAATCAATTTGAAGAAGATGAAAACACACGGTTAAAATCTTATCCTATTGAAACAAAGGATAGTAATGGAGTGGCACAGCTTTCCTCTCATAAAGATGAAGATCTAAAGTTAACGAATATTGAAGAGACAGCAAGATGGAATACATTAGTAGATGGTGTAATGAGTAATATGGATGATCTAACTGCAGATTGTTTAGATACCATCACGATTCAATGGTTGAATGAAGCAAAATCGCCTGATGAATTTATTGATTTTTCATATGAACAAGTTTTAGAAATGTGCAGTATTTCAAAGGCTAAGGCAAATGGTGTCGAATATTATAGGGTAGAAGATAAAATTAAAGTTGCGAAGCGGATTGCGGCCCTAGCGAGTATTTTTATATATCTAAATGATGACAATGAAGTAGTCGTATTAAATGATCGCGCTGAAACAGGTAAGCATTATGAAGTAAAACGCGAGGTAATTAAAAGACTATTTGTATTAGATTCCGTAGTTCTATGGAGAGATAAAAACACAAACGAATATATGGGGATAGAATCGTGTCGAATCAAACCGGGAAGTTTCTTATCCGGATATCTATATGGATCTAATAGTACTACCGCATTATTATCAAAAAAGGCACTTGAATATAATAGTTATAGACACAAATATCATAAAAGATTAATTCGATATTTGACATGGCAATGGAGAATACGTCAAATGTTTTCTAGCTTACAAAGACCTTATTCTATAGGTGGAGATAAAGGTTTGTTAGCAGTTATGGGTATAAACCAGAAACAAAAACCTAATCGTATTCGCGAACAATTAGAAAATGTTCTTAGTGATTTAGAAAAAGAAGGAGTAATTTCTCATTGGGAATATCATAATGGTTTAGAAGAAGAAAAACTGACAAAGAAGAATTGGTTTAAAAATTATTATTCACAGTTAGGAATAGTAATATTGCCACCCAAAGAACTAATTAGTTCAATGGAAAACTTAGCGAAAAAGAAAACAATTGATACAATACATGAGGAAAGTCAGCCAGTAAAAATTGTAGAAAAGCCATTAGATACGAGTGAAAATGAACAAGTAATCAGAGAGAAAATAGAGTTTATGCATATGAAAAAGAATATAACTATGCGAGAGCTTTCAATAGAGATAGGTATATCACAGCCTACTCTTTCTAGATTCTATAATAAAAAAACAAAGCGTCTCTCTAGTACGGCGAGAAGCAAATTAAACCAATGGTATAAAAGACAAATGATCATCGATAAAATGTAAGTTAAAGCTAAAAATTAGTATTAAAAAGAGTCCTAGAAATGGTCTTATCCCTGTC
>NZ_JBALMG010000206.1:0-545 GCF_036963225.1 Bacillus sp. JJ783
CTTTCATACAAAAATAGCCACGAGGGCTTAAGAACAGATCTAATAATCGTAACATACGTTCTTCATCGTCTACTAATAAAATTTTCACCATAATCTTGTGCACCCCAAACTCTTCATTCTACTTGTATAGTTTACATGAAAATAATAAAAAACTCTTTTTATGTGATTGAATGGATGGCTGATTTTTTCAATCAGGGCAATTGACATAAAAAATGCACTAGTTTTGCACAACTATTTTTTATAATAGAAAACGTAGCGACACAAATACCCTATGTTGCGACATAACGTCATGTCATTTTATTTATAAAATGACAATTCCATTCTATTGTGTATGTGAGATAGAGAGGGTTTTCGTATTCACCTCGCATCGGATAAGAAAAATTTCCTATCTCACACTTTTTTTAATATAAAGGGGATTGTACACATGAGTAAAAAAATAGAACATTTACAAAAAGAAAAGCAAGATCGTAATGCGATTGTAATGTGTGTTGCGGTATCTATGCTTATTATGATAAGTTGTGTAAATAAATTTTTCGGGATTTTAT
>NZ_JBALMG010000206.1:603-8405 GCF_036963225.1 Bacillus sp. JJ783
CTATATAATAAACCAAGGTAGAATTGCCAGTCCAGAAGTTACAATTGCTGTAGCAAATATTAAAAAGATAGCTTGTTTGTTTTGTTTCATGTTACATTCTCCTCTACATATCAATTGCATGCTATACGTTCATGAAATAATCAGCGGGAGATAGATTATCCCCACTGATTAAAGTCTCACTTTATATTTTTAGTATAACGAATGGAAAGGATTGGAACGATTGATAAAGGTGACATGAAGATTACATTGTTGTAATGAAAAAAGCATCTTAATTAATAAGAAGATGCTTTTGAAAAATTATATTAAAATGTTAATTATTTAAGAATAAAACCATATGCTCTTCGTCCCAATATTGGCCATTATGTTTTAAGGACCGTTCTTGCACACCGTAAGTTTGGAAGCCGAGGGACTCATATAATTTTTTTGCAGCAGTGTTATCAGCAACAACATCAAGCATGAGCTGTTCTACATGTAATTTATCGGCATTTTCAATAATCGCTTTAATTAAAGCTCGTCCTGCACCGAGACCACGCGCTTTTGGAGAAACAAAAACGGAGCCGATTTTTGCTTTATGCTCTTGCTTAATAAATGGCTTTGTTTCTAGAGTAGCAATACCGACTAAATCATTATCTTTGAAGACACCTAGAGTATACTTATCCGGATTGCTTAATCGCTTTGCCATAGCAGCGACAGGGTTTTCATGTTTAAGAACATCTTCATAAGAAGAGCTAAAAGCCTCAGGGTTTTTCGTTAAACCTTCCATACAAACTTTCAAATAAATTTCTGCGTCCTCTGTTGTTAATAAGCGAATTTCCATAGTTGTAACCTCCTAGATTGATTCAAATTTAATTCATTAACTTTGTAAGATTAAGTTTAGTTAAATGTATTCTGTGACTATTCTTTCTTAATTTGTAAAAGAATGAAGAGATTATGCTACTATGTTTTTATTTTATTTATGTAATGAAATTATATATTAACTTCATTAACTATTCAAGGGTTTAATATATTACATTTTTATAACTAAAATTTCCGCTTTGTAAAGGAGTCATTTTTATCCCACTATTCGTGGGAGTCGGGTTGCCCGTAAAAGCCCGATTGGTTTGGGCTAATAATCAGTGGGGAGGGAAAAAACCTCCACTGATTAAATTTTCACTTTCTTTTACGTAGTCAATCGTTTATTTTGTAGCCATCGATTCGTTCTGGATGTGTATAAATATTGCAAGATCCATTTCGAATAAATCCTACTACGGTAATACCTAAATCATGGGCGAGTTGCAGAGCTAGTTTAGTTGGAGCTGATTTAGATAGAACAATTTCGCAACCTATTTTTGAAACCTTTAACAAAATTTCAGATGAGATGCGTCCGCTAAACGCAATGATTTTCCCTTGAACGGATATATTGTTTCGTAAACAATGACCGTATATTTTATCTAGCGCATTATGTCTTCCGATATCCATTCGTGCTAAAAGAATGTTTTTTCGATCACATAGAGCGGTATTATGCACACCACCCGTTTGGCGAAATGTAGTTGAAGATTGTTGTAAGGAAGTCATTAGGTGAAAACATTCTTCCGGAGTAATAGTTATATGTATATCATGTAACTTCTTTGCTTTTGCTGCATCGTTGACGAAAACAAAACCTTGTCTACTTTTTCCGCAACAAGAAGTTACGTACCGTTTATTATATAAAGTTTGATAGAGCGGATTAATTTTTGATGATTTTACATGAACAATACCGTTTTCTTTTTGGATCCATAATTCTTCAATATCTTTATAAGAAGAAATAATTCCTTCAGAAATTAAAAAACCGATTACCATATCTTCAATGTAATTAGGAGTGCATACAACTGTTACGTATTCTTCGCTATTTAATTTAATTGTAATAGGAGATTCCGTAACAACCTCATCGGTTTGTTTTGAAAATGTACCAGATTGATAGCGTACAATCGTATATGTTTCTTGAGTAGGCCCCATATTAAACTCCCCTTTATATATATTTTTCTCCATATTTATCATAAAACATCGAAAAAACAAAAGCATCTACTAGTAAGAAGATAGCAGATTATTTTGGTTATTATTGTATATGTACGATATAATAGATTTGTAGAATAGCGACATTTTCAAGCTTTCGTAGTTATACCTTATAACATCTAGAATCGACTTCCAAAGGAAAGTATTTCAACAGGGCGTTTCAAAAATATGTACAGCAACGCATTTTTGAAAACGGATTCAAAAATGTGTTGTACAGTTAGTTGTAAGGAGAGGGGAAACTATGACAGAACAGACAGTCCGTGTAACCGTTGATGGTAAAGAATTTTTCGCATCAGGTGAAAAGACGATACTCCAATTATTTAACGAAAGTAATTTAGAACATCCTCAAATTTGTCATGTACCAGAGGTAGATCCTATTCAAACTTGTGATACATGTATTGTAGAAGTAGATGGAAAGTTAATGCGTGCTTGTTCAACAAAGTTGGAAGATGGCATGCATATTGAGAGGCAATCGGAACGTGCGAAGGAAGCACAAACTGAAGCGATGGATCGAATATTAGAGAATCATTTATTGTACTGTACGGTATGTGATAATAATAATGGTAACTGTAAAGTCCACAATACAGTAGATATGATGGGAATTGAAGAACAGAAATATCCATATGAACCGAAAGTAAGTGCATGCGAAGTGGATACGTCGCATCCATTCTATCGATACGACCCAAATCAATGTATTGCTTGTGGGCAGTGTGTAGAAGTATGTCAAAATTTACAAGTGAATGAAACTTTATCGATTGATTGGAGTTTAGACCGCCCACGTGTTATTTGGGACAATGGTGTGAATATAAATGACTCGTCTTGTGTTAGCTGTGGGCAATGTGTAACAGTTTGTCCTTGTAATGCATTAATGGAAAAAACGATGCTAGGAGAAGCTGGATTTATGACTGGTTTAAAACCAGATGTGCTAAATCCAATGATTGATTTTGTAAAAGATGTAGAGCCTGGATATAGCAGTATTTTAGCAGTTTCAGAAGTAGAGTCTGCGATGCGTAAGACGAAAATTAATAAGACAAAAACAGTGTGTACATTTTGTGGTGTAGGTTGTTCATTTGAAGTCTGGACGAAAGATCGTCAAATTTTAAAAGTGCAACCTGTTTCAGATGCACCGGTTAATGGTATTTCCACATGTGTAAAAGGCAAATTCGGATGGGACTTTGTGAACAGTGAAGAGCGTATTACAAAGCCGTTAATTCGCCAAGGAGATATGTTTGTTGAGGCTTCATGGGAAGAGGCTCTTGAAGTTGTTGCATCTAATATGCAACATATTAAATCAGAATATGGTAGCGATGCGTTTGGGTTTATTTCTTCTTCGAAAGTAACAAATGAAGAAAACTATCTTATGCAAAAACTAGCTCGTCAAATATATGGAACAAATAATGTAGATAACTGTTCCCGTTATTGCCAATCTCCAGCAACAGACGGTTTATTTAAAACTGTCGGTATGGGCGGAGATGCTGGAACAGTGAAAGATATTGCTGAGGCAGGTCTTGTTATTATTGTTGGTGCAAATCCAACAGAAGGACATCCTGTACTTGCAACTAGAGTGAAACGTGCTCATAAATTACATGAACAAAAACTAATTGTCGCAGACCTTCGTAAACATGAAATGGCGGAGCGTGCTGATATATTTGTTCACCCGAGTCAAGGGACGGATTATGTATGGCTTGCTGGGATAACGAAATACATTATCGATCAAGATTGGCACGATAAAAAGTTCATAGCTGAAAATGTAAAGAATTTTGATGAATATAGCAAAATGCTAGAGAAATATACGCTTGATTATACTGAGAAAATTACAGGGATTTCTAAAGCTCAGTTAAAAGAAATGGCTCGTATGGTATATGAAGCAGATGGTACTTGTATACTTTGGGGAATGGGTGTAACTCAAAATACAGGAGGAAGTACAACGTCGGCAGCAATTTCAAATTTACTTCTCGTTACAGGTAACTACCGTCGTCCTGGTGCCGGTGCGTATCCGTTACGCGGGCATAATAACGTACAAGGTGCTTGTGATATGGCGACATTACCGAACTGGCTTCCAGGTTACCAAGCAGTTTCAGATGATGTGCATCGTGCGAAATTTGAAAAAGCATACGGTACTACCATTCCGAAAGAACCGGGATTAAATAATATCGCAATGTTACTTGCGGCCGAAGAAGGAAAACTGCGTGGTATGTATGTTATGGGAGAAGAAATGGCTTTAGTAGATTCAAATGCTAACCATGTACAACATATTTTAGCGAATTTAGACTTCCTTGTTGTTCAAGATATGTTCTTATCGAAAACAGCTCGTTTTGCCGATGTTATTTTACCGGCAGCACCAAGCTTAGAAAAGGAAGGAACATTTACAAATACAGAGCGCCGTATTCAAAGATTGTATGAAGTATTGAAGCCACTTGGTGATTCTAAACCAGATTGGTGGATTTTACAAAAAGTAGCTCGTGCACTGGGCGGAGACTGGAATTATGGAAGTCCAAGTGAAATTATGGATGAAATTGCATCGCTTGCCCCGTTATATTCACAAGCAACGTATGACCGTTTAGAAGGTTGGAATAGTTTATGTTGGGGTAGCCATGATGGTAGTGATACACCGTTATTATATGTAGATGGATTTAACTTCCCAGACAAACTAGCACGATTATCACTAGATGAATGGGTTCCGCCAGTTGTAGCACCAGATGAGTATGATTTACTATTAAATAATGGCCGTATACTAGAGCATTTTCATGAAGGAAATATGACGAATAAGTCGGCTGGAATTTTATCTAAAGTGTCTGAAGTATTTGTTGAAATTTCACCTGAACTTGCTAAAGAACGCAATGTGAAAGATGGTGGTCTTGTAGAGTTAGCATCACCATTTGGAAAGATTAAAGTACAAGCGCTTGTTACAGATCGTGTAACTGGAAATGAGTTATATTTGCCGATGCATGCGACAGTAAATGAAGAGGCAATCAATATTTTAACAGGAACAGCAACAGACATTTATACGTGTACACCAGCTTATAAACAAACAATGGTGAAACTGCGCGTATTACGTGAAAAAGGAAATCGTCCGTTACCATCTTCAAACCCGAGAGATAAAAAACGTCATCCGCAAAATGGTGTTGAAATCGAGAAAAAGTGGCAAAGAAAACAATACGTATCACTTGTGGATCAGAATTAGGGGGCGGAGATAGTGGCAAAAGAGATTACTTTAATTAAAAAGAAGATTGTAACAGAAGAAGAAAAAAAACAGCAAGTAACAGATGAGTTGTTAAATGATCTAGCTGAAAATAGAGAAGCAGTAGAAGAGACGATGCAGCTATTAGCGCAGTTGCACAAAGCTGGAATTTTAGATGCAGCAATTAGTTTACTTGCTGCAAAAGAAGATGTTTCCAAAATAGCTGTTGAACAATTGAATCGTGAACCAGTAAAAAACGCATTAAACAATATGATGGGGGCAGGAGAGGCATTATCTTCAGTGGACCCAGAAATAACGAAACAAATAACATCTAGTTTAGTCACTGGATTACAATTTGCAACGGATGAGCTGAAAAATGGAAAGAAAACAAAAGTGATGGATTTCTTTAAGGTATTAAAAGATCCAGATATCAACAGGGCGATTACATTCGGTTTTAGTTTCTTAAAAGCATTTGGACAAGGATTAGAGAAAAAATAGAGTGAGTGAAAAAAAGTGATGGGATTAGCCATCACTTTTTTCATTATATGTATAAGAGTGTTCATGTTAAGCGGAATATATTATTATTAAAAAGATGGATTGGAACTGGAAATGTGGAATCCATCTCAAATACCGTTTTAGAATTTGGAGGAATATATGCAACACCGTAAAAAACTATCTATACCAGGAGTAATGGGACATTCCTTTCAAACAGTTAGATTTGCTTTTTGGAATGTATTAACCTTTCAACTTGTTTATAAATTATTAGCAGCGATTGTATTTGTCCCGCTATTTGGGATCATTTTTAATAAGTTATTGTATTTTGGTGGTTATGCAAATGCAACGAACGATGAATTATTAGCGTTTTTAAAGACACCATACGGCATCTTGGCAATCGTAATTTTGTCATTGTTAGCACTGTTTCTTATTTTTACGGAATTTGCGGTACTTATTATTATTTCGTATTTTGCTCATAAAAGACAAAAGGTGAAATTACGTCCGATTTTATATAAAACGGTAACGTATTTACCTACTCTTTTCACATATTGCTTACCAGGATTTATTTTATATGCTGTCGTATTATTACCTCTTTTAAATATGGGATATGAAACGGCATTAATTCCGCAAATTCAAATTCCTAACTTTATTACAGGAGAACTCTTCAAGACAACGATGGGACAAGTTGGTTATTACACGTTCTTTGCTGTAGTCGCGTATTTGAACCTTCGCTGGATTTTTGTTCTACCTATTGTCGTTTTAGAGCAAAAAACATTTCGCGTGGCAGCACGCAAAAGTGCAGCTTTAGTAAAAGAAAGCTTTTTTAAAGTACTATTCTTTTTAGTAGGTTTTTTCATTTCAATAGGGATTGTGTATATTGTATTTTGGGGAATATATTTATTGTGCCTATGGGGTATGTATGAATTTACAAACCCGAAAGGAACATTCGCATTGTTAGCTGAATCAACAATGTCTGTATTCCTAACAAGTACATTGTATTTATTTAGCTTTATCGTGACACCATTTTATATTATGGCGATTACGCGATTGTATTTGCAAAAGGTTCCGGTTGAAGATGTTTTACTAGAAGAAGGATTAGACTATTCAAAATCGAAAGCAGATAAATGTTTCTTCCAAAAACATCGTTGGAAATTTATTGGTGTATATATTGTGGGAATTATTATTGCTGGAATGGTCGTTGCCTTCATTGTAACCTTTATTTCAAATTCGTATAAAGAACCGATTATTATGGCACACCGTGGATATATATCAAAAGGGGTAGAAAATACGAAAGAAGCTGTGCAAGGTGCTATTGATGCAAAAGCAGATTACGCTGAAATCGATGTACTGCAAACGAAAGATGGCGAGCTGGCAGTAATTCATGATTTGAAGTTAAAACGTCTTGCCAATGAGAATGTACATGTATCAGATTTGACAATGGATGAGTTAAGGAAACTTACTCTTAGCCAAGATGGATTCTCAGGGGGAATTAGCACATTAGATGAAATTATTAAGCTTTCAAAAAATAAAATAAAACTCAATATAGAAGTGAAGCTTCACGGTAATGAGAAGGATTTCGTAAATAAAGTGCTAAAAACAATTAAAGATAATGACTTTGAGAAACAATGTGTTATTCAAACGTTACATTATCCGCTCATTAAAGAGTTTAAGCGTGCAAATCCAGATATAAAAGTAGGATATATACTTTATGCAAGTAGAGCTAACTTAAAGAATGTGAAGGCTGATTTTTATGTAGCAGAAGAATATATGTTAAATAAGAAATTAGTAAAAGAAGCAAGGAAGTTAAATAAGCCAATTTACGTATGGACAGTAAATGATATGGAAAGTTTAAAGGCATATTATAAGTTAAACGTAGATGGTATCATTACCGATTATCCTGAAGACGCACGTGAAACAATTAAGATGTTAAAAGAACAAGAAGCTGAAGAAAGCGATATATTTGATAAAATTACAGAAACGACAGAAGACTTGTTTTCAAAATTATTTATAAGTTATCCAGCTGCTGGTTAAATGCCAGTAGCTGTTTTTTTGTGAAAAGAATATATTTCTAAAGTATTGCACAAAGTAATAAGTG
>NZ_JBALMG010000207.1:0-7288 GCF_036963225.1 Bacillus sp. JJ783
TTAACTAGATCAATATATCGTTCTACCTTTTCAACTTCAACTAAATCTGTCGTATCAATACTATTCATAAGCTGTTCCTTTAACCTTACAATACTAACAGCCATCTACCCACCCCCCCCTTACGTGCGTATTTTCGAAAAAAACCTGACAGTTAACCCCCTCCTCCGGTGCCCCTTAGACGAAAAAAGAGTGAAATATTTTAAGGGGGGGATTGATACTGAATCATTTTTACCACTTTTCATCGTGTTCCCATTTGTTTTGTTTCTTTTTGAATGTTCTACCGTGTTCTTTATTGTGGCAATCCACACAGACTGTTTCTAAATTATCTATTACTAATGCAAGTTCTGGATGATGTTCGAGTTCTTTTATATGATGGACAACGAGCTGTATTTTCTTACGCTTGGCACTCTCGCTGTACTCATTGGTATCAGTTTGAAAACGACCATCGCGCTTGCACTCTTGGCATTCATAGTTGTCACGTTTCTTTACTTGTTCTCGTATACTCTTCCACTCACCACTGTCATAGAACTTACGCTTCTGTTCTTTTGTTTTAAACTCTTTCATTGGTATTTACACTCACACATTTTCTCCACCATCTTTATAATTTTTATATAATAAAGAGCATCCAATTAGATGCTCTTTTCTCAAAACATTATACTTTTATTTTGAATACAGTAAATGAAGTTTTACTTCTATTAAAAGAATTAAAAAACACTATTTCTTAAATTAAAAGGCTCTAAAAGAAATAGTGTTTTTATCCGCTCTAGATATTAAATTATTTAAGGTAATTGAATTTCTATTTTAGCTAGGTTACCTTGGCAATTCAATTTTCCTTGTTGAATTAATTGATGTACTCGGTAAATTAAATAAGTATCACCTATACGCTGTTCATTTTTCCCCATCACTTCTCCAACAATTAGGGATGCACGTTGATATTCATTCGATGTATTTTCCAGGATAAGTACATCATAATAATTTTCAGCTACAGTGGTTATTTGTCCATCTTTTAATATCCTTACTATACCATTAGTTTGAACATATTTTTTCCAATCTTGTATTAGAGTTTGAACGTGTGCTTGAGGCAAATCTTTTTTCATTAGAAGAGCTTCTAGAATCAATTCCGAAGGCATTTCACCTAAACTTCTTAGTACATGTGGAATCTCTTTTCCTTGTATATCCTGTACTTTATATTCGATATGATGGCTAAAATCTGTAACATTCACTTCTTCAAAATGAATATTTTTATTTTGAAGAAGCGATAACACAAACCTTAAACCGATAGCATCAGATACGTTTTCCCCATGCCATAAGATTACCTTACTACTACTAGGGATTTCTTCTACAATTTGTGGATTTTGTTTAAGTATAGTTTCAATCCAATCTAAATAATCTAATTCTGAAGTTGGACCTATTGTTGTTAGTACTTCTTTTAGCCATTGTTTTCTTTCTTGCATTCCTTCAGTAGATTCTAATTTATAAATAGGACCTATTGAAAAATCCTCATTAATACAAATAACTTTTTCATTTTTGTATTCATTATTTTTTTGAAAAACATACTTTAAATTTCCATGTGCCGAATCCCCGAAGGTAATATGTGTAACATTCATAATGTTTAATCTCCTTATTAAATCAATATATCTATTTATATTTTGTAAGAGCGAGTACATCTGTTCTCTTACCAACTTTATTATAGATGGTACACAAAAAAATAACTAGCGCCATTACATTACACTTTTGTAAGGTAAACAGCACTATTCATCACAGGTAATCCTCTGGTAATGTTCTTTCTTTTATTCTTGTTCCAAAATAAAAAACACCCGACTGGATGCTTTGTTATCAATTATTATTTTGTATTTTAAGTACGGTAAATGAAGTTTTATTCTTCTTCCAGTCACCTAATGCTGCTACAACAATCTGTTTGCACAATACTAAGTAACTAGAAGAAGAGCAAAAGCTCTCCCTAATAACGGTATCATTCAATCATTACCATCTGCTGGTTACGGATTTTATGCGCCATCATTATGAATCGTTTAGACAAAATATAAAGGAATCTTTATGAGTCATGTTTTCCGCCACTTCTCACAATACAAATATAACACGATGATCCCAAAACAACCGGCACATTTACTGCCAAAAAGCGGTCACGACTCTGCCACTTATTTTATTCCCGTTATCCTTACTTATAATAGTCCGATTCCACTTAATTGAACATAGTTACTATTAGACTGCACTTTTTTAACTTCAGCAATGCCTTTAATGCCAGTTGCATAAATTGTAGAAAATGTAACCTCCACTTCTTTATCATAGTATGCTGCCATTATAAAAAAATCTTTTGGTCCTGGATATTCAATGTCTATTGTCCATTTACAATTCTTTTCTCTATTTATCTTAAAATAAGCTTGATCATAATTGATTTCCTCTTCTAGCCCTTCTATAAACAGGTTCTTTACAATATAGGTCCTCATCTTCTCAACTCCTTACTATTTTAATTCTAACAAACAGCACCAATCTTTTAACAGTACTTAGTTACCCATATCTTATATTTTGTGTAACTGTCCCAATCGCTGGATGCCTTGATATTCTTAACTTTATAAGACTTCCTATTTTGAATTACACAACACATAAAAAATGGTTAACTGTAAAAACACAAAAAAATAAAAGGATGTTTGCTATATTTTGAATTTAATCATAGCCTTATCCATTGCATCTTGGTTTACGCCTATATATCTTAATGTAACTCTTTCGGATGAATGATTGAATATCTCCATTAACAAGGCTATATTCTTTGTTTGCATGTACATATGATATCCAAATGTCTTGCGTAATGTATGTGTACCTATCTCATCTAATCCGAACTCTGCCGCTGTACTTCTAAGTATCTTATATGCCATGCTGCGTCCAATCGGTTTATTCTTTCCTTCACGACTCTTAATTAAATATTCATTGTCATCTCTTTCTTCAATGTACCAACGTAATTCTCTTTTTAATGCTGGTGTCAATTGAATACGTTTCTGTTTACCCGTTTTCTTTTCTCTCATCGAAATATGACTGCCCTTTAAATCACCTATTTTAAGCTTTAGGATGTCACTTATACGCAAACCTGTATTAATCCCCATCACAAACAAAATATAATTACGCTCATTGTTTTCCCTCAGATATTCTTTAATCTGTTGTATTTGCTCTGGGTCACGTATTGGCTGAACAAAATTCATCGGTCATCGCCTCCGTAATGCTTTTCTGTCTCATATACTTCTAATCTAAGAGCAAAAGCTAGTTTATAAAAAGCATTAGATTTATTGCGTCTGTATGTACGTTCACTCATACCAATCTCGTTATAAACCATGTAATCAAAGACTTCTTCATCTTCTAAATATCGCTTTACAATGATGTCTCTTTGATTCTTGCTAAAGCGACTTAATGCCTTATCAATTTGAAAGGATAAGCGCTGTAATTTCACTTCTCTTTCACTCATTACAACATTTGCTAGAGCAACATCTTCAGCTGGCTTGCCTACCATGTTTGTTGGGCCATGATATCTTACCTCGCAAGAAGCTGTGACCTTCATCTCATTTCTAATCATCCCAAATTGTCTATAAATACGAACATTTTCAAGAATCTCTTCTAAACGGACTTGTGTTGCTTTACGATCAATTTTAGGTAAGAAAGTTAATTGCGTCATATATAAAAACACTCCTTATCTATTTTATTAATAAAAAACAAAAAGCGGACACCAAACCATAGAGCAATATCACTAATGCTCTTTATAGTTTGATGTCCGCTGGTTCTTCCAGTAGGACTAAATGTGTAATTGGTATTATTATACCATTTTTAAACCATTTATCTATTTTTCTATTCAAACGATTATTTTGTCTAAATGTTCGCCCTGCATTTCATAGACCTTTTTTAAAGTTGAAAGCACGTTATCTCTTATATGAATGAAAAGGAGTAATATGCTTTTTATGAATGTAAATCAGAAGCAAAATTTTTTTATTGCCAAAGAATCATATCGAGATATGACAACAGCTCATTTTTTAAAATTCCTTGTCAAAAACAAGCATATATAGTGTAGAAAACATATTCTACACTATATGTTATCAAAAAGTGAGGAAACGTATATGAATTCACATCATAAGAAAGATTTCATTAATATAAGCGCACCTTTTTTCCCGCATATCGATTTATCGGTATTTCCGAAAGTTCAAAAACTAATAAAATCATCGCGATCCCCAAAAACTCCAAAAACAAAACAATCATTAAAAGCTCCAAAATCCCAAACGATGTGTTGCAGACAAATTGTTGAGCATAAGATCCAGTTAGTTCCTCCCGCAAAAAAAGGAACCGTCAAAGTTGATAAACAGATATTCACTACGATTGAAAAGGTGTGTTCAGAAGTAGTCGTCATTATTGGATATATCCGAAAAACTGTTACTTATACAGCAGTAACTCATAACAGAGAGATTCCAAATCATAGTATCCAAGATGATGTTCCTTTCCAGTGTCTTATAGAATCAACGGACATTAAAGAAAATCATCAATTTAGCATCATCGAGAAAAAAATAATCGGTGAAGTTTTCGCACATGAAGCTAGCTTTGGAAGTTCAAAAGATTTTCGACTGTATAGACAAACCCTTGCTTTCAATTTTATAGAGAAAGATGTTATAAAAGTTTCCATAAAAACGATTACTAAGTAAATCAATACCCTTTCATCATAAATATAAAATCAGGTCATTTCAGGGACTAAATTTGCAGTTCCGGATCTCTCTAAGATGAAATAACTTATTTATTTGCTCAAAAAAGGAATCTTGTCCAAGATATCCACCTATACAAGCTCTGTATCTACTTCATACCCTATAGTAGAAGCAATAGTATTCTATTTGACTTCGAAATGTATTGAGAGAATATTATTTATAGAACTAAGGAGGAATAATGAATGGTTTGCCCACTTATTAATCCAACAACTTGTTGCCAAGTTGTTGTTGAGCGCACAACGCAGCTTGTCCCCCCAGCACTTGCAGGTACCGTTACCTTTACACAAACTGTTGAAGCGGATATTGAAAATGTAATCCCAGAAAAAGTTGTAATTTGCGGAGTAGTTCGTAAAACGTTAACTTACACTGCTGTTTTAGAAAATGGCACTCTAGTGCCGGGATTTCAAGTTTTTGATGATATCCCTTTTCAATGTGTCATTGATCGTGAAGATGCCAATGAAGGAGACCTTTTCGAGGTCACAGGAGTAGCAATTCTTGGACAAGTTTCTGCTCAAGAACAAAATTTTGGATTTATAGACGGATTACGAGTTGCTTTTAAATTCAAAGAAAAGGAGATTGTCAAAGTCTGCGTTAGGAGATTGCCAGTCACTGGTACAGAAGTGGCTATTGGACTAGCGTTTACAAGTGCAGATTGTAACGTTCCTGTTGTAGCACCCGGTCGTTTGTTAGTAAATGGCATAGGATTTGCAGGAATACCAGTCACGTTCACAATACAAGGTGCAGCGACTGTTTCTCCAACTACGGTGTTTACAGAAGAAGGCGGATTTTTTAGTACGAATGTTACTGCTACTGGGCCTGGAAATATAACTCTTATAGCGTCTGGTACGGTAAATGGATTTCCTTTCTTTGGAGAAACCACTACAACTTCACCTTGTCTATAATAAAGTGAAACTTCCATTGTATTAATGTACTTGCAGCTTTTTGTATTGCTGGCGGATCCTATAACAATAAAAGAGNNNCTCTTTTATTGTTATAGGAGTCACCATACATGTACATCAATCTCAAGCGAAATTGTATCCATAAGAAGAAAAAACACTTACTGACAATTCATAACTAGCACTTATATTGCTACTTTTTCTGACATACCCTTTAATACAACTATTTCCCCATTGTTTAAAGTACTTTTCCAAATCTGGATTATCGATCATTGTTGCTTCACCTATTTTTTTATCTCTCCACCTTCTTCTATTTCCACCCATGAATAAAATGCACTATGCAAATATCCAGTTTCTATAAGCAACCATCCTTTTTTATATAAACTCGCTTTATATTTTTGACCTAATGTTAATTCATCGTAATTGTTATGCCACTTTGTATATATAATTTCCATATCCATTCCTCTTTTCTACAAAAGGATTATTTTGTTGAATTCTCTTCGTATTCGTGGATGCAAGCATCACACATCTCTGATACTTCATCGATCCAATCTGTTTCTTCTAAACAATTACTGCAGTGTTTCATTTTCCTCTTCCTCCCTTTAATAAAATTCAATATTTCGTCAATACTGTAGATAAGCCAGTCTCCAATTCCCCTGGAGTCGAGCGGTTAGTGAAAACTCACTGCTCTTTTTGTTTGTCTGAATAAAATTATAAATCCCGGTCATTCTATAGATAGGCTGTTAAACAGCTATAATCAATTTGTAGAACCCAAACTCTTTCTCTCTTTCCTTGAAGGCGAGCAGTTAGCTTTTGCTAGCTGCTCTTTTTTGTATGTTCTGATTTCCATTGCATATAATGCTTACATACCAGCTAAAAAGGCATTCTACTCCCTAGCCCATGAACAGGTGAAACTTCTTGTCCTTTTTTATTCCACTACACTTTTGGTTTTATTTCTTACCCCTTAAACATACCTTAATATCGAAAGATGTTTAGCTCAGAGAGTTACCTCCTTATTGAAGGGCACTGGTGTATAGTGCTCTTTTTTTACTGTACGACTTCTCTTTATTCAAATGACTCACATTATTAAAGAAACCACATACGATATCACGTATTCTTTTACATTAATAGTTTTGGTCCTAAGAGCACTTATTTAAGTGTTCTTTTTAAATTTAAGTTCCACTTCAATATGTTCACCATTGTGTAAAATGAACATATACTAACCTGACAAGACATAGTTTTTGATATAGTGGTGCACAAAAAACTTTGTGCGCTATTTTTCTTCTACATAACTAAGTTATCAAATAGCGTTTTTATTCAAGCAATTCACGCCTTTAGTAAAAAGCTCATAGGGTAATGTATTCTTTTACAATAAGAATCTTGGTCCGAAGAGCACTTTTATATGGTACTTTTTAGTATCGAATGTGAAATAGAGGCTTGCTCTTAAGACCTTTTGTGTGATCTTTATAGGCTTTTTGCTTACACCTGTGTGTCTGTTTACTCATAAGTTGTTAAAAAATTAGTTAGTTAATTTATAAGAGAGGTGTAAAAATGAGTAAATTTAAAAAGAATTGTCACATACCCTTTCCATGTGCCTTTCCTTTACCTCAAATAGGGCCAACTGGGCCTGCCGGAGCGACCGGA
>NZ_JBALMG010000208.1:0-5498 GCF_036963225.1 Bacillus sp. JJ783
TAGTCGTTTATATCAGTAAGAATCATTTGATGTACATCGGGGAATATATTTCGTTCTTCAATAAATTTTGTTTTGTTAGTTAACAAAACAGTAAAGAAATTAAGTTTTTCGGCTGCTTTGATTGCTTCCCTACTTGATCCAGATTTATTTGTTTCAATGAAAATAATAGTATCCATTTTATGTCACCTTAACCTTAATCATTTTTTAAAACCTCAGATTTATTATTTCTATAGGTAGAATATTAAAATGAGGTTAAGCTTGTTCTGGATTTTTCGAAAAATGGTTGAATGAGGGAAAACATGAATATATATATAATGAATTTGATATTTGATTTGAAAAAGATCTTTAGAAGGAAGGGAAGAAGAACCAACATGACTATAATTGGTATGCTTCATCATCGGAAAGATCCGAATGACGTAAAGAAAGCATATACTTATGCTGCTGTAGCTAAAGCTGAAGGTATAAACTTTTTTTATTTTACTTTAGGGAAAGTAAATATAGAAACTGAGAAGATTTTAGGTAAAACTTATGAAAATGGTAAGTGGGTTGAACAAGAATTTTCTTTTCCTGATGTTATTTATAATGCAAGTGTTCATGTTAGTGATAAAAATCAGCAAATCTATGATCATCTATATGAAAAAGTTCCGTTTACAAGCCATTCAATTGGAAATAAATTAAGTGTATATAACAGAATAAATAGAGCAAAAAAATTTAAGCAGTATCTTATTCCTTTTTATGAATTAAATGATGTTAATAAGTTTTTTGACATGATTAATCGTTATGAAAAACTTATTATTAAACCAATTTCTGGACATCAAGGTAGTGGTATTGTTTTCATTGAAAAAAACGGGATGAATTATAGTATGAATGAGTCAGAACAAATTTCATCTATGAATAAAAAACAATTACGGAGCTTTATATCTGATAAGATTCAAGAGCAAGGTTACATAGTTCAACAGTTTATTTCATGTCAAATGAAATCTGGTCATGTTTATGATTTTCGATTGCATGTTCAAAGAAATGGGGAAGGAAGGTGGGTTGTTACTTCTATATTCCCGAGAATAGGTCCATTAGGAAGTATTGTATCAAATATGGCTAAGGGTGGTTACAGTACTTATTTAGATGTTTTTTTAAAAGCGGAGTTTGATAACGATTGGTATAATATTAAAAGGTATTTAGAACGATTTGCAGTAACTTTTGCTAACCATTTTAATTCTTTATTTAAGGATGTAGTATTTGATGAGTTAGGAATTGATGTAGGGATTGATAAAGATCAAAAATTGTGGTTATTTGAGGTGAATTGGAGACCAGGGGTACCTAATATATTTAATCTTGAATTAGATGTAGCTAGAAATTTAATTCACTATGCTAGATATTTGGCGGATAAATCTAAATAAGAAAAGGAAAATATAATCAAACCTAGAAACCTTTATATACCAATGTTTCTACTAATCTCTCTTTCTATATCTCCTATAAGGCTTTTCTCCATGCATTCCAAAATTCGGCGGATGCTGGACTGTCGTCAAGTCGACGTACCTAATACGAGCAAAATACCGGAACCTGATAATACACCCTTCATTGTGGGCGAGGGCACATATTTATAAAAAAAATACGCTTGTCCAATCCATTATCATTCTCCAGTCATTTAATACTATAAAGGGGGGGGAGAACATGGAAAATAATGAAAAAATCACGTTTCGATTTGTAAAAAAAGATGGAGAAGAAATTAATTTGGGAAATCTTGCTGATAAACGAAAAATTGTCATTGTCATTAATAATCAGATTACATTTGCACCGAATACAACACAAATTGCCAGTGGGGCCGGACAAAACAGTGCAGCAGGAAGTAATGCAGCAATTGATTCATCGAATACCAGACAGCAACAAACGGTGGGCGCTGGAGGCGAAGCCATAAATAAGGGAATTAGTGGGGACCAGATTGAGCCGCATAAAATGAAAAAAGAAACTTCGGATGAAGAGGCAGAATTTGTACTTATCATCAATAATCAAATTAATAAAACCCGTAAGGAACAGGCTAGTGCTACTCAAGTGGCAAGTGGTGGCGGAGAAGACAGTGCAGCGGGAACCAACGCTGCCATCGAAAGTTCTAATACTAAACAGCAACATGCAGTGGGAGGCGGAACGGATAGTTCGGCAGAAAATGCAGGTGAAGAAGGCGACCAAATAGAAAAATGCGATTAAAGAAAAAAGGCTGTAATTATTTCGCAGCCTCTTTTTCTTATTATGGATTAATTGGTCTATTACTTACCCAACCAAATTAGGAATATATTAAATATCTTGATGGATCATATACTGTCCATAATCCTATCCGTTGAGAAGTATTTGGATTTTTATATACTGCGATTGTTCCATAAGATTTTCTATGACTAGCTAAAGTATTGTCAATATATACTGCAAGGTCATAAGGCAGAAGTTGTATTTAATAAAAAGTTGTAGCTTCCGATTTTGATGATGCGAAAAATCAAATTCGTCAACTCGAATTGTCTTTTGCCATAGAAGCATGTGCGTCTATTTTTGAAGAGCTATTAGTATTTGTACGGTTTCTAGTAATAAGTTTTGGATTATACATTCAAAAATAGAAAAAATATATCCAGCTTTATTTAGCAATGAAGCTTAGTAAGAAGCGTGTGGATGTAAAAATCGTTATTGAATAAAAAATCAAAAGAGCACGCCTATAAACGTACTCTTAGAAAGGTAAGAATCTTATGAGTGGAGGGGATCTCCATATAATAACATATGCTTGTCTAGTTTAAATGTGTAAAATTTATAAACAAAAATGCTATTTTATTAAGAAATGAGAAATGATAGATAAGTAAATACATAAACTAACAATCATAATCATTGTCTTCATGGTTACATTCATCGCAAGGGTTGTTCTGGTCATCACAACAAATACAAAATGTTTTATTAATAAATATATCAACAAAATCAAATGTATCGGAATTATTTGTGAGAGTAAGGCTTTGGAAATCTTCTACTTGAAAGATCCTTGTTTCATTAGGAACTAAAGTTGCGTTAATTGGTATGTTAGAACTTCTTGTTTGAACTGTTACTTCAATGGGACCGGAATCGTTAGGAACAGATACTTGAAGTAATGTTTTGTTGTGATTAATAGTAAGATCTTCAAATACTGTTCTTGAGGTATTAGGGGGTACGATAATATCGAGAGGTACATTTCCAGCTAAGGTAGTTCCCGAACCAGCAATCGTATGAGTTTCGACAAAACAGTTACTATCTTCGTTAATAGAATATGAATGCTCTTTATAATAATCATTTTGTTCATTGCAACAGATGCAAAACGTTTTTTGGATATAAACACCAATGTCGCTACTTGTATTATTATTATTTGTGAGAGTGAGGCTTTCAAAATTTTCTACTTGAAGAATTCTTGTTTCACCTGAAGCGATTGTAGCTGTAATCGGTCTACGAGAATTTCTTGTACGAATAGTTACAACAATTGGTGCAGAAGTACCAGGAACATGAAACTGCAGTAATGTTTTATTGTGATTATTAGTAGCATCTTCAAAAACTATTCTTGAAGTGTTAGCTGGTACAATAATATCTAACGGTATATTTGAGCCAGCAATCGTATGCGTTTCAGTGAAACAGTTCTCTTTTTTATTGTGAGAATATGAATAGTTTTTATAGTACTTTTTACCATGTTTATAAAAATAATCAGCCATTCTTTAATCTCCTATCTTTTATTTGTCTATATATTGTATTTAATGAGGAGAAGAACTGCTTGTACAAGGTAGAAAAAAGTTCTATTTAGGAGCATAGTAGAAAAAGCTTAAGAAATACGAACTGTAGCGTTTGGTTCAGTTAAACAAAATATAAGAATTAGAATGAGTATAGAACTAGTTAATAATAATTGAAATGGCGCTAAACACTAATAAAACTGCCATAATAATGTTAAACATTCGGTTGTGTTTTAATAAAAGTTTTTGAAACATCGATCCGAATAGACACCAACTAAACGTACTCATTAAACCGACTATGCCTAAAAACAATGAAAAGAAAAGGTAACCAGAATATGAATGGTAGTAAGGGAGAATAAAAGTTGATACTACAGTCAGTCCGAATAAAATTCCCTTCGGGTTAACAAATTGAAGCATAATTCCTACTAAAAATAAGTTTTTATTACTTTTTTCATTTGTATCTGTATTGCCTTTACTAGTGAGTATTTTAAAAGCTAAATACAGCATATAAGCTACACCTAAAATTTTTAAAGGGAATTCAATTAATGGCAGAATATTTATAAGTACAATATTAAAGAAACTACATAATGAAGTGATAATAAAAAAACCGAAAGCCACACCTAGGCAAAATGTAATGCTTCTTTTTAATCCATATTGCTTGGCGTATGTCATAGCTAAAAAATTGTTAGGGCCTGGTGTGAAGCTACTAACAAAGACAAATAATAAAAAAGAAAATATAGGCATTTCAAAAACCCCCTCTTATTCGTGTGTTATAATGACCGAAAAGAACAATATAACGTGTGCTTTTTATTATACATAATGGTCGTTATATTGTATATGGTATAGGAGTGTTTTTTATGGAGGAAATTCAAATTATCCTTGCAAAAAATTTAAAAGCTATTCGTAAGAAAGAAAAACTGAGTTTGGAAAAGGTTTCACAATTAACAGGTGTGAGTAAAACAATGATTGGACAGATTGAAAGAGGGGAATCTAGTCCTACGATTACAACAATTTGGAAAATCGCTAATGGACTAAAGGTTTCCTTTACTTCTTTAATAAATAATCCACAACCAGATACGACTATAGTTTTACGGAATGATATCCAAATATTGTCTGAGGATAATGGGAGGTATAGAGTATTTCCTTCATTTTCGTTCCAAGAAAATAGACAGTTTGAAATTTATATGATTGAAATTGAAGAAAAGGGAAGTTTGAGTGCGGAAGCTCATAAAGAAGGAACGGAAGAATTTATAACAGTGTTTGATGGAGAATTAACAATTGAAGTAAATGGGTGTAAATATAATTTGAAAAGTGGTGATTCCATTAGATTTAAGGCGGATAGACCACATGTTTATTACAATTTAGGAGAAACATTAACAAGAGTGAGTATGACAATATATTATCCTGGTTCTTAATATATTATGAAAAAGACACACAGTTGAGTGTCAAAGCAGTATTGCATATAGGATTGGAAAATGATTACCTTACGTATTGTGATGGAATAGCTAGGGGGAATTTCCTGCAAATTTAGATTAATGTTGATCCTGTAAGTTATGGAGTTGTTATATTAATTTGATAAGAAATATAATAACGTTCATTAACAGGAATTGTAAATGTAAATGCGTTTTTTAACATTTAAAAGAAATATACATTTAATAATTATTAAGTGAAAGGGGGTGGTAAATTGAAGAAAAATAATGAAACATCAATTTTTGAAAATATTGGACCTACATTTCCACCACTTCCAGTTATTCGAATTCCAACAGGTGTAACCGGAGC
>NZ_JBALMG010000208.1:5675-7271 GCF_036963225.1 Bacillus sp. JJ783
CAGGTGTAACCGGAACAACGGGAGAACCGGGAGCAACCGGAGCAACTGGAGCAATCGGAATAACCGGAACAACTGGTCCTATTGGTAATATACAAACATCAAATATACTATATTTTACTTTTTCAGATGGAGAAAAGCTTATTTATACAAATGCTGATGGGATACCTGAATATGGTACAACACAAATACTCTCTCCGGATGACGTTTCATATATTAATTTGTTTATAAATGGAATTCTTCAGCCACAACCTTTTTACAAGGTTACTTCCGGTCAGTTGATCTTAATAGATTCTGAACCGCCTTTACAAGGTTCATCAATCATTTTACAATTTATTACTATTCATTAAAAAAGACAGATTCTCATATTTGAGTAATCTGTCTGACTGAAAAAATAGATATTAAGTGATGATAAATTCAACTGTAATTGGAATTCCAGGATCTAATGCATCTCCACCTGGAATGGTAATTGCACCAGTAGGTCCTGTAGTGACAGTTGAGTTTACACTAGGTTGAATGACTCCATTGACATAAAAATTGTAGTATGTGTAAGTGGGAAATGCTGTTGCAGTAGTACCAGAGTCGTTTAAGCATGCTGTAGCGGCAATTGCAAAAGCCGCGCCAGTACCAGTACCAGCACCTAAAGTGGACGTGAATCTTCTGGATGCCATAAAAGGTTGAATGATGGGCATGTAATATTTCACCTCTATTTTGAATTTATGGGGCTAGTTAAGATGAAGCTTGTCCCATGTTTTATTTTATGATTTTTTTTTATAAGGGACGCGGCTACATACCCATATAACCAATATGATTTTTTTAATTTATTAGGCCACATTTGAATTGATTATTTTTGAGAATGAGATTATGTATAAAAAATAGAAATGTGGAATTTTAAAATGTGTTACTGAGTTTAGGTATATAATCTAAGCATTAATTTCTATAGGACATATAATTAATATGTGAGTCGTGAAGATAATTAAAACAGCGTTCTTTATTGTTTAATTATTAGTAGCGCTTTCTTTTCTAAGAGGAAATTATTACTCAAAGCTAATAAAATATAATTATATATTCAATAACTCTTAGAATAGAAAGGTACTCGGAAAATAAATAAGTAAGGAGGAAAAATATGAAACATAATGATTGTTCTGATAATAATCACTGTGATTCAATTATTATTACAGGTGGTTGTTGTGAGCCGAAGGTAGTTTGTCCTAGCAATTCACAATTAAATGAATTGATTAATTTACTAAATGCTTTAATAATAGCTATACCAACGTTTTTTGCTACTCCAAATGCTGCAAATAAATTGATACTAATCAACTTGTTTAACCAACTCTTAGATTTACTAAATTTATTACTACCAACTACAGAAGGAGATTATTTAAAACAGTTAGTTCAAAGTATTTTAAATGAATTACAATCTCCTAATACAGACTTGGGGCAATTGGCTGTACTATTACAACAATTTTACAGCGCTCTTGCAGATTTCTTCTTCTCTATACAGACTTGTTTTGCCCCATCAACTTTACGACTTTTATTTAATCTATTAACACAACTAATTAGTCTTACTCCAATTCCGCCAGGAGCAACAGGAGCAAC
>NZ_JBALMG010000208.1:7469-8161 GCF_036963225.1 Bacillus sp. JJ783
GAGCAACAGGAGCAACAGGTGGCGGAGCTATTATTCCATATGCTTCAGGTACAACACCAGCTGTGTTAGTTAACCTGGTAGCAGGAACTATTGGTACAGGAACTCTCCTTGGATTTGGTTTTAGTCAGCCTGGCATATCTTTATTGGGTGGAGGCGATATCACATTAGCGGCAGGTATAGGTGATTATGCATTTGTAGCACCACGCGCAGGGACTATTACGTCATTAGCAGGTTTCTTTAGTGTATTAGCGGGAGTTTCATTAGGAACTACTCAAGTTCAAATGCAAATATTAATTGCATCTGCAGCAAGTAATACGTTTTCACCAGTGGGAGCACCTCTATTATTATTACCAACATTTGTCGGAATAGTGGTTGGTGCTACAGCATCAGGAATCGAACCTCTTAATATTCCAGTAGCCGCTGGGGATAAAATACTAGTATATGTTTCATTGACAGGAGCTAGTCCAATAGCTACAATTGATGGATTTGCAAGTGCAGGTATTAATATCGTTTAATTCGTTACAATGTTTAGTGGGAAATTAAACTGGTATTTGTATATAGTCCCTTCCTAATAATATTAGGGAGGGCTATATTTTTTATGAAAAATAAGTAATAAATCAATTGGAAAATTCTCTTTGTTAAGTTGGTATAAAAGAAAAATGTAAAGTATGATTTACACTTTATAGTTTATG
>NZ_JBALMG010000209.1:0-5541 GCF_036963225.1 Bacillus sp. JJ783
CCTTATATACTCTGAACTACATTATTCAACAGTTAAAACTTAATTTTTTATTGGGAGGATTTACAATGAAATTATTAAAAATAAAACATATAATTCCTTTGTCTGCAGCAGCAATTACATTCATATGTAATCAAAGTGCAGCTGAGGCTTCCACCATTCATACAGTAAAAAAGAATGATACACTTTGGGGTATCAGTAAACAATATGGAGTTTCAATACAATCTATTAAACAAGCGAATAATAAAGGAAACGATCAAACTTTTATTGGTGAACAGTTAAATATTCCAGGATCTATGAAATCAAATGAGATCACTGTTCATCAAAACGACAAACCTAAGAACATCTCTGGACAAATTATTTATCAAGTACAGCCTGGAGATTCATTAGAAACTATAGCAAAGCGTTACAATGTTACCGTTCAATCTATAAAACAAATTAACAATACAGTCGGAAACAAGCTTTATACAGGACAACATTTAAAAATTAATTCAAGTATTTCAGAAAAAGAAAAAGACTTAATGGCAAGCTTAGTTACTGCTGAAGCAGGTGGCGAATCATATAAAGGAAAAGTAGCAGTAGCAAAAGTTATATTAAATCGTGTAAATGCAAAAGGTTTTCCAAATACAATAACAGGAGTTATTTATGAACCTATTAAACACGGATATGCATTTACCCCTGTTACAGATGGAAGAATTAATCAGCCTGCAAGCGCAGAAGCAAAAATGGCAGTAGAAGAGGCTATCTCCACAAATGGAATACATTCTGATTGGCTTTATTTCTATAATCCGAAAACATCAACAAGCAAATGGATTACTACACGTCAAACAGTAGCAGTAATCGGTAACCACGTCTTCGCTAAATAAAACTGTAATTTTCTTCAGATTTATTCACTTAACAAATATTTCAAATGATTAACAGACCTCTTTACTTAAAAGGTCTGTTCTTTTTATAGCTAAGCTTTTTATTAACCATATGATAAAATGATTGTTTAAAAGTATCTCTCTTTTCAAATAAAAACATTTGTATTTACTCCACCACTCAGAGAAATTAAAAAAGCATCAAGTTCAAAAACTCCCTCTTTATTAATAAAAGCTATTTCTTAACTTCATAAAAGTGTTATACACTAAGAAAATAAAAAACAAACTATTCGTTAGCAGGTGAAAGAATATGTATGATGTTACAATTATCGGAGCTGGAGTAAGTAGCATCTTTATGGCTTATTCATTAGCCCAAAGTAACAAAAAGATTTTAATTCTTGATAAAGGTAAAGCGCTAAAAGATCGCCATTGTCCTTTAGACCAAGGAAAAGTGTGTAATTGTACTACATGTGATAAATATTTCGGATTTGGTGGTTTAGGAAAATCTGAAGGGAAATTTAATTATACAAATGGATTTGGTGGCGAACTTGAGCAAAAAGTAGGTAAAAAAGCTTTTATACAACTCATGGCTGAAGTAGATAAAATTCTATGTCAGTTTGGCGGAAGTTCGGTTTCAAAATATTCTACAGAAAATCTAAATCTCACTAAGAGAGCTGAAGCGTGTGGTTTACAAATGCTCACAACAGAAGTAAGGCATCTTGGCACTACACTTTCAAGTAACATTTTTCAGCAGCTCTATGAATTTTTACTTACCAAAATAGATATCCAATTTCATATAGATGTACAAAATATCGTTAAGCAGAAAGACCATTTTAAAATATATACAAATCAAGAAACTGTCCATTCTAAGAAATTAGTATTTGCAACCGGTCGTTCCGGGGCGGATTGGTTAAAAGAAATGTGCACTTCTCTAAATATTTCTCAGGAGCAAACCCGTGTAGATTTAGGTATTAGGGTAGAGATGAAAGAACATCAATTACGTTCTATATTAAAAGATACATTTGAGACGAAACTTTCTTATCAGCATGAACATTTCACGGCTACTACTTACTGTATGAATCCAAAAGGACGTATTATTCGAAAGTACGAAGAAGGTTTAGTTATGCCTGACGGTCAAAATTTTCGAGAGCAAGGAACTGGCACTTCTAACTTAAATTTCACTTTATTTATCCCGCGCTATTTTCCAACTCTCAAAGAAGCAAATGTATACGCAAGTTCAATTATTAAAAGCATTAACCAAGGACGAGATCGGATTGTTATACAGCGTTTAGAGGACTTAATAAAGAAACAACCTACAGCCGAGAACAACATGAAACATAATCGTATACAGCCTACACTACACGGAGATTATGGAGATTTGAATAAGGAAATCCCTCAATTATATATTGAAGGACTCAAAAAATTTTTATTACGTTTAGAACAATTTATCCAAGAACCTATCGATAAAGATACTTTATTATATGGAATTGATGGAAAATTCTATGCTCCTACAATAAAAATCAATAACCATTTTGAAACAAGTATGGATGGGCTATTTTTAATTGGAGATTGTTCAGGCGTCACTCATTCATTATCTCAAGCAGCTGCAAGTGGTCTGTATGTTGGAAAATATTTATCAGACATTTAATTACTCTAATCAAATGGAAAGGGAGCAACTAATTGCTATTGCTCCCTTTTCCCTATTAATTCTCTTATAACACATGATGCAATCTGCTATTAAAAAGAACGTACATATTATACAGATGTAAACAAAAAACAACTCCAAAATCAACTTTTATTGTATATTTTGGAGTTACTTTACGTTTATTCTATGATTGTTTCTAAAGGTAAATCTGTATAGGAATTATCCTCACCTATATTCAAGATTACTTCACATTGACGTAATCTCAATTCAAAGAGCTTTATAGGATCATGATAAACTTCAGGGTTTGATTTCATTTTATGCAGCTTATCTTGTTTTTCTTTTATTTCTAAATGAGTATTTTCTACAGCTTGTTCCAACGCGCCAAATGGATTTCTAAAGAACATATTAATATCCCGCTCTTGTGTGTTTTCAAACAACTCAAACTGCAAGAAAAATTTCTTCATAATAGAAGCCGTTACATCGGTATAATCTTCATTTTCTAAATACTGTTTGTATTTGTTATATAGCATAGCTTTATTTTTAGGAAGAACTCCAAATAATTTACCGGCACTTTTCAGTAAAAATTGTGCTGGTGTAAATCGGCGTAAAATATTTACTTCTTCCATTTGTATTCTAGTTGTCATTCTATCAGTATCTCTGCGCCAGTCATCAATTACTTTAAAGTCACATTCTAACTGTATTCGATTTTCTCCAAATAAAGAATTAAGTCCTTCACTGGTTTCTTCTAAGTACAATTGACTTTGAAGGAGCTCGTTATTAGAAGTCGCAATCCAATTTTGCATAGAGCGAGCAAGATTAGGTAATACAGTTTGTTCTAGATATTGTTGCACTCTTTTATTCATCGCTGTGTTTAGTTCAATATCAATGTGACCAAAATCGCTTTCTTCACTAATTAAATCGGAACAACTCTGCAATAGTTTCGGAATATGTTCTGTAAGATCATTAGTAATTTCATTTTTCATTGTACGATATGATTCTGTAATTAAATGAATTTTTTCCTTCTCAAAAGCAGTAAGGTTATTAATACAAGCATTTAGTTTAACTAACATATCTTCATTCCAATTAATAGAATCCACTAGATTATTTTCCCTCTCGACGCGTTTATCCAAAAGATATGTAATTGTTTTTCGAATGAAAAACAATAGCTTTTCAGTACGTTCTGCATCGATATTTTTATGGTTAAAGTTAAAATGAATAAACTCAGTTAAATCGTTTAGTTGTTTACTATTTGTATATAACGAAGAATAAGGGAAAACTCTTGCATTAGGGAAATATGTATTTATTCTCACTTGCGTATCTTGTATAACTCTTTTTGCTTCTGCTTCATTGTAAATGTTATCGATTTTATTTAATAAGAAATGAACTTGTAGATTTGGTGTATGTTCTTGAATACTTAATAGAATGTCACGTTCTTTGTCAGTAAAAGGTGAATCCGTATTCAATACGAATAATAATTCATCTACAGAGTTTAAATATTCAAACACCTCATCTCTCGCGTCATTGTTCCTATTAAAGCTAGGTGTAACAACGAATGTAAGTTTATTTTTACTTAAAAACCTGCATGGTAATTTAAATTCAACACATGCTCTATCTCTATATGTTTGACGGTGCACTGCCATCATGTTATGGAAATCAGAGAAATTCTCAGTTGTTGTAATTTCCGAATCTGTTATAGCGTTAATTTCTGTATAAGCGTCATTTTTAAAAACAACAACATTTGAGATTGAGTTTTCTAATATATTTTCTCCTAAAATAGAGTTAATAAATGACGCTTTTCCGTTTCCTGAAGTTCCAGTTACTAATAGGCGATTTGTTTTTAAATCTGCAAGCTCGCCTACTAACCAGCTAAATCGGTGACCCATTTCTAAATCATGTTCTTGTGCCCACCCTGTAATAGATTCAAAAAGATGTAAACTATACTCTAAGCCATTCACATGATTAATAGAATATGACAGTAGGTTTTCCGCATATTTTATATCCGCTGAATCTATTTTGGAAGGAAAAATCTCATCCCATGCCAATACTGCTGCAGATGGAAATACAGCATGAGAGGGATTGACTACCTTTAACCAATTTGTTAACAGATTTGGAATAATATCGTGTAATTGTCTAAGCATATATTGACCTTGAATTAATTCAAAGTATGTTTCTTCGTAAAGAGAAGAAATTTCGTCCCATATATCGGACGAATGCATTTCGATATGTATGAAAAATTCATTTATTGTGTTAAGCCATAATAAGTAATTTTGTTCATCTTTATAGCTGTGCCAAAGTGATGAAACCATTTGCGTAAATTGTACTTGATCTACATTATTTAATGTAACTAATACTGTATAAAAATAATCTGGTGAAATATTTTTAGTAAATCCTTTATCGATATATTCTTTTAGAACCTCAAACCACGGATAAGATTCTGTTCGAATTAACTCGTTCACAGCAAGCTCTACTGCACTATCAAAATCTTGCTGTTCTTCATAAAAGGAACGTGCAATTGTTGTGACGCTTGGATAATCGGGATTTAAAGAAACCGCTTCTTTTATAACAGCGAAAGCTGAATCAAAATTATTTTGCTCGATGTAAAGAGACAGTAATTGCAGTACAATTTCGGTCATAAGTATTTTGTTATCAGTAGTAATGGAAGTATACACATTTTCAGCAACTGATAATTGGTTAAGTTCGAAGTAAGCATCCGCAATATTTTTTTGTGCCCATGGCGCTAATTCATTACTAACTTTCTCCCATTTAAAAATAGCTGCTTCAAAATCTTGATGGTGATAATAAAATTCACCTTGTGCAAAACGAATATAAGATCCATCAGAAATCTCATTTTTTTCTTCGTTTACATAAGCTTCTCCAAGTACTTGAAGAGGTGGGTGTGTTTCATTCTCCATTAAGAATGTTTCATAATACATCTTTTTTATTAATTGTTTTTCTAATCTCATCTTTTCCCCCACTATATCTCGAAAATACATTTTTCGAGATATGTCAATACTTTTTTGTATGTATGCTTTTTATCTT
>NZ_JBALMG010000210.1:0-3660 GCF_036963225.1 Bacillus sp. JJ783
ATTCGTGCAACTTTCACACGTTGTTTATTCCAGTTCGAAGAACCTTTTGTTCTTCTAGAAAGGATACGCTGTGCTTTCGCTAACTTTTCTTCTAATGTACGGAAGAATTTAGGGTTCTTGTATGTTATGCCATCTGAAAGAATGGCATAACATACAAGAACCCCACATCGATACCAACAGAAGAACCTGTTTTTTCTACTGGTTGCACTTCTGTTTCTGTAAGAATAGACACAAAGTGTCTACCGCTTGGATTTCGTCTAATTGTGGCATTTAGGATACGTCCTGACACTTCACGACTTTTGGCAAATCTAACGAAACCGAGCTTCGGTAACTTTATTGTATGACCTACAATGGCGATATTATGATTCGTACATTTTGTTGTATAGGATTGTATTTTATTCTTTTTAGACTTGAATTGTGGCATATCATTTTGTTTCTTGAAAAAACGTGAAAAAGCATCTGCGAGGTTTTTTAATAAGGATTGAAGAGCGGTACTATCTACTTCTTTTAACCAAAGCGTATCTTGTCGTTTTTTTAATTGCGTAAGCTCGGCAGAGCAAGAAGGATAGGTTAATCCTTTTCCCGCTTCTTTATACCTATCATTCCAAAGAGTAAGAAAATGGTTAAATACAAAGCGACTTCAACCAATCGTTTTAGCAATTAATATTTCTTGTTTCTTATTTGGATAGATACGAAATTTATATGCTTTATTTACTAACATAGGTTGCACCTCACTTTTTCATAGTATATCTACAGAATACAAAAAACGTAGGCTTACGCCTACTGACATTCATCTCCCACCTAAAATTGGTGTTTCACACCTTCACATTTTTGAGGAAGGAGTCTTTTATCAGAAAACGATTAATTAACCTTGTAATTTACTAAGCTAAAATCTTGAGTCCCTTAATACAGCTAGTCTAGCATCTCTAAAATAGATTCTAATGTTTATAATGATTTTATTTTTTAAACAAGATTTAATAAATACAGTATTCTATCCTAAAGGGGAAACATTATAAGTATGTTCTTTATCATTTTCCGACAGAAGACTGTTTCTTAATTTTTGTGATTATTTGGGGAAATATATAAAATTTACAAAAAAGTAGGGAAGCTTGTATGTTTTTACAATCTTCCCTACTTTTTTACGTATTATTTAAGTTATTTTTTAAATAGTTTAGCGAACCATGATTTTTCTTGTTGAGAAGACGCAACTAACTTCTTGGTTTCTTGTATTTCTCGAACCACTTCTAATAACTGCTGATCTCGATTGTTTATTTTTCTATCAATAGTCTTTTGCTGTTCATCAATCTTGTTTGTTAGTGTTTGATTAGTTTGTTCTAAATTGTCTATGCGTTTTAAAAGTTCCATATTCATAGCTTTTTGTTCTTGAAAATATATAGAAACCTCTTTCATACTCTCATACATCGTCTGAATAATTGGTTTCGTTATTTCGTTGTCTTCATCACTCTCTTCTACTACAATATAATCTACATTTTGTTTTAACATCTGTTCTATTATTTCTGGTGGTTCTTGTGCATCTTTCATATTAGCAATTAATTTAAAAAGCTCTAATGCTTCCTGTTCATATCTCAGCGTTCGCCCCTTCGTCCCAGCGACGGTTGGTAAGTATGGTTTGAATTGATCCCGCCAGGCCTGAAGGGTTGTCCGTGGCTTCCCAAGCATCCTTGCTATATCTGCAAGGGAATATGTTTTCTTATAAGGTTCTTCCCTATCCATTCCATCGTCCTCCCCTCATCGTCATTTGTTGTTATCGATGTCCGACATGTTGTCATTACATTGTTATTGATTATCATCCATGTCGGTCATGTTGTCATTACATTGTTGTTGACCATCATTCATGTCGGTCATGTTGTCATTGTATTGTTATTGACCATCATCCATGTTGGTCATGTTGTCATTACATTGTTGTTGACCATCATTCATGTCGGTCATGTTGTTGTTTTACTGTTATTCATCATCATTTATGTCCGACATGTCGGCGTCTAACTGTTATGTGTTTAATTCGTTTGAAAGAAGGTATTTCCTTGTTTATTTTGAATTTTTTAAGTGTATAGGTTAATTAAATAATAAATGCGATTCAAGTCGTACTTATTATTTAAAGTGTTCTTACTTTTGATTAAATGCGCTAAAACATAATCAAAAGTAGCACTTAAGTCGTACTTAATGTATAAAGGGGGAATTATAAATGAAAATTGGAAGAAAAGTAGCGGATTTCGGAAATAGTTTTAATAATTTCATGGTTGATGGTTATTATATTGAACTTGCAACGAATGTAGTTAAAATTTCAAAGAAAAAAGCTGAGGATTTACTTGTTGATCGTATTTCTAAACCAGAAGATTTACTGGATAGATTACTAATTTCCACTGAAATCGAAGGTGAAGAGTCTTACTATTTAGTTGGGCAATTGGCTGAAGATAATCAGTTAGCAAACTCACATGTAAATAAGATGCACGATAAAATAAATAGTCCTATCCCATACGTATGCTTTTTAGGAGCAATAGCATATTATCATGCCCTTAATGCTGATCAAGAAGATAATGAAATTGAAATTGAACACATGAGTATGATGCTTCCAATTTGGCTTTTAAAACGCGAAGAGAAATTTAGCATTGCCCATAAAAAAATGGAAGAAAGATTTAACGGTGAACATAAAGTTAAAGTGTTAACACCAGGAATGGAGAAAGAACTAACTATTACAGTCCAGTCAGCAAAATGTAGAAATGAATCCGAAGTTGCTAGACATTCTTTAAAATATAAAATGGTTTCAAAAGATCAGAATACAAATGTAATTAGTATTGAAAAGCGCTATGAATCTGAGAGATTCGATGACTATGAAGTAGTTTTAACTGACATTGGTGGCGGTTCTACAGATGCTGTACGATTAGGTAAAGGGCTTACTACACCTAAGCACAGAGATTCTTTCCAAGTTATCGATATTGAGCCATTCTTGGGATACCTAGAACGCTTTAGAAAAGAAAAATTGATTCAATACTTTAAGGATCTAAGAACATTAGAGAAATTTATAGTTAATAAATATAAAGTACAAAAGTATGTACTATCGAATGAAAATACTGGTGAAGAATATGATTTTACAAATGAAATTGTAGAGGCACTGAAAGAATATGCAAGAATTTTAATTGCTAAAATTCTTGATGTATTCATCCCATCTAGTACGAATACAGTATTGAAATTCATTTATATCGGAGGCGAAGCACCCGTTTTAGAACCATACATCCGTCTCGCTTTATTGAATCATATGTCTGAAATGGCTGCTAAAAACAATCACTTCTTCTTGAACGATATTATTCAAAATAGCGATAAAGAAGTATTTGCTCCAACTTCACGTACAATTAATCTAGCTGCATTAGAATTAAAAGTAATTGATGAAATGAAGGGACAGTTAGCGTGAACTACTCGCCACTTAGCAAAGCTTGAAGTGGGAGCTTCTCAGTTCCACGACGAAAGTAACCTTTCGTCTCCCTGAGCGTTACTTCGGGGTGTTCCACCCCTAGATGTCCAACGCTTGGACGCTCTCTTGGTACGGTTGATATTTTACGCAGGAACCGAATGGCTTGGTTTTCGCACTCTATTTTCTTCCTGCAACCTCATATATCAAGTTATCAAAGAACTTCATATAGCTAG
>NZ_JBALMG010000211.1:0-1682 GCF_036963225.1 Bacillus sp. JJ783
GTATGAAAAGTTTTGCTATATAGTTTAAGGAGGAATAGGTGCATCAAAAGTAATGAAAGTATTGATAAATTTATTGAAATAATTCTATTAATGTAAATAATGA
This sequence comes from Bacillus sp. JJ783, assembly GCF_036963225.1. NCBI lineage: Bacteria > Bacillati > Bacillota > Bacilli > Caryophanales > Bacillaceae > Bacillus > Bacillus sp. JJ783. The sequence continues at coordinate 104 of NZ_JBALMG010000211.1, forward strand.
TAATTTATGAGAGGAGACTTAATTTAAGCATGAAGAAAGTTATTATTTCGGATCTAGATGGGACTCTATTAAGAAGTGATAAAACAATTTCAGAGAAATCTATTGATATTTTGAGGGAATGTAAAAATAAAGGGGATAAATTGATTTTTGCTACGGCAAGACCTCCAAGAGATATAAATCGGTATATTCCCAATGCGTTAAAGAATGACATTATCATTTGTTATAACGGAGCAATTGTTCTTAAAGGTAATGATATTTTATATAAAAAGGAGATTTCTAAGAATAATATTTTAGAAATCATAGAAAAAGCAAAAAAATATAACCTTAATCATATTTGTATTGAAATAAATGATAAGCTGTACTCAAATTTTGATGTTACTGATTACTTTGGTAATGTACATTGTGAAGTTATAGACGTAAAAGAGCTAGAATTCGAAAAAGCTTTTAAAGTGATCATTTGTAATAAGGGTTCAATAGATAAGAATTTAATTAAAGAACTTCCTGTCGAATGTAATGCAGTCATTACGGATGACGGAACATTGTGTCAAATTATGCATGCGGAAGTTTCAAAATGGAATAGTATTCAACATGTTCTTCAGCACATTAATTGTGACGTATCTGACGTAATTGTATTTGGAGATGACTATAATGATATGGAAATGATAGAGAAATGTGGCATTGGTGTTGCAATGAACAATGCTGTTGAGGAATTAAAATCCGTCGCTAAATTTATTGCCAAAAGTAATGATGAGGATGGAGTTGCTACATTTCTGGAAAGTAATAGTTATATTTATGTTAATTAGTATGAAAGAATGAATTGTAGTAAGTTGCGAAAAAAGAGAAGCTACATCTGTTTTTAATAGATAGAAATTATGAAAAGGGCTATGTGGGAGGAAATAGGCGAGATGAAAACATTATTTAAAATAATAGGAATTATAGCTGGTATGGCGGTAATCGGGGTAGGTGTAACGTATGGTATGCTGTATTATCTGAATAATAGTAAACCAGCTGCGAAAAAGGCATCACCAGCCGCTCCAGCAGTAGAAGTGCTAGCTGATAGTAATGTAAAAGCCGAAGATGCAAAGTTATTAGAAAATGGAAATCATTCATTGCCGAATAGTGGTTTTAATAAAAATTTCAAATGGACAGATGAGAACATACAGACAGCATTACATGAAATGGCACATCAAAAAACAAAAGCTGATCAAAAATGGGGTTATATTTTTATTACACAAGAACGTATTGAAAGTTTACTTGAAATTATAAATAGTAATGATATTGCACAAAAAAGTACATATGTGGATATTTTAGAACGATGGAAACAAGGAAAATATGAAAAGGTTGATGTGGACCACAACAAGATTTGGAAATTGCAAAGTGGGAATTTAGGAGAAGGGAAAGGAGTAATGTCAGAAAAGGAGCAAAAAGAGTTAATTAATCAAGTTTTTATACAAAAAGGTACATATTCAGGTAGTAAATTAATTGCAGGTGAGGTACAAGCTAATAAATAATATACATATTGATTTTGAAACATCTTTACTGTTATGAACACAAATGTTTTAACAAAAATGAGTAACTG
>NZ_JBALMG010000212.1:0-6595 GCF_036963225.1 Bacillus sp. JJ783
TAACTAAACTCATTTATTTACTGTAATGAGTTTTTAATGTTTATTTATATTTTAGGAATATCAATTATATTTCCTGGTGACTCATTAATAAGAATATCTGAAATACTTGGGTTCCTTTTTTTCAACTTGAATATTTGAATTTTTGTTAATTCAGGGCTAAATGATATATTTTGTGTTTTAAACTCCAAATTCATAATTTTATTTTGAAGTTTTAATATAAAAACCTTCCATTCTTGTAATGGAGAATTCGAAACTTCCTCCGGACTTTCTAATAGTCGATATCCGTCTGCATAATGAAACATTAGTAATCCCGTTCCTAAGTCACAATCTTTGTTTTCAAGAATTGCATTTGGTATATCAAATCCACTATTCCAATTATAATTTGCTGCAAAACAATGAAGGATTATTGGATTATCTATATTCTTTATTCGGCTAATTGTATCCTCGTTATTTGTATTATAAAGTAATTCTTCAAGCAAACTAATATCTTTATTTTCCATTACACCTTACCACCTTACTGATATTTACTTATTTTGTATTTCCAATTGTTTTAGCTTTCTTTCCCAAAGTTCCACTGTTGCACCTTGGCTTGGGTACAATGGTAAACCATTCCCCTGTAATTTTCTTAAATTTTTTTGTAAATCATATACCTGTTTTTGTAAACTATCAATACTTTGGTTAATATCCATTTTATTTAATGCTCTTGCAACTACTTCATTGTAAACAGAATGATATCCTCTGTGTCTAGACATTGTACTTATATTATCATCTGGTACTCTTAGAAAAATACCGTTTGATGAGTCATCAAAGTTCATACCTATCTTTTTAATTACAAGATTATCTGCCATTTCAGAAGGAATAATATGCTGTGCTTGATATCCACTCCATTTAGTTGAACGTTTAAGCCCCATTTCTGTCATCATATTTTTTCCTAATTTAGTAGAATTTCCTCCTGTTACAATACCCGGAGTACCAGGAATAATCCTACTACCTTCACCCGTACCCTTAGTTAAAACAAAAAGCGATAACTGGGTTACCAATTATCGCTTACTAAGTCAAACCATTTGGTGCACTATAAAGTAACAATTATTTTATAATCTATGATAGTTCTAAAATTGGTGTAATTTCTCATCATGTTATTACCATATGCACTAACAGCTTCATTACCATACACCATACTTTCATAGTTATCTTTAAATTCTTTTTTTATTGACTCTTCCAAACTGTTATAGCATCTTTTGATAACTTACTCTTCCTTACTTACAAGTATTCTCTCGATTAAAGTCAAATGCTGCTTCAACGCCATTTTTCATTAACTTTTGTAATAATACATCAAGCCCATCTGCATAATAACAATGGATTTCCTCTTTATATAATGGTAATAATGTATGGAAGTAGATTGGCCAGTCACCCTCTATTCTTTTACCATCCTCACGAAATTCCATTTTGAATGCACCTGAACATTGTGGAAGCGGTGGTACAACCATAACACCAGAAAATTTCGTCTCTTCACTATATGGATGAATTGGCGCATTTAGATCTTGTTCTGCTCCACCTAACTGGGCTACATATGAATTTTTCAAATATTCCTCTGATTGATTTGGAAATACAAGCCACTGCCCCAACCAATATCCATTTCGCATTACATCTTTTCCAAAGTTCTGTAAAAGGCGTAAAGGCCAAGCGTATTTCGAACTCGCCAAAGCGGATACTGATACATCCCAATCCTTCGGTAGATGCATGACAAGCTCTGCATAACCACTATCTACACTTGATGGAGCTGGCATACGGAAATAGCTATTTCGATACGTTACTACTGTATGACAATCAACCATTTTATTTGGTCCAACATCATATAATTCTACATCGGTGATCATTTTTGTATTTGCTTCTATATGATTCGTAATCATTCCATAATGCTGCTGAATATGTGACTTAAAATCTTCTATTGACGTTGGGCGTATCATTGGATTATTTTCTATTTCTTGTTCATCATTTTTCTCATCAGATTCCCATACTAATTTAAAACGAAACCCTTTCAATCCACTATTTGTAACTCTTTCTTTAAAAGCATCTGATACAAATATTTCTACAGATGTAATAGGGAAATCTCCTAACGAATGCTGCGTGTTGCTATTGCGAAATATATGCTGATTTTCTACTTTTTCTGGGATAAAGATAAACTCATCGTAACCACCGTATTTAGTAGGAACCGATTTTCTATGATCCACACACTCAAAAATATTCGTTACATTTACAGCATAACAACTATATGTTTCATGTAACAGAGGCAAACACTCTACTTGATCCTCTATTAAATCATTTAAAATATGTATAGCTTTTTTTGTAAAAATAGGTGGGTTAGGAAATGACTCTCCTTCAAAACTTAATAAATCGGCTTTTTCCTTATGTTTATATGTTTTCATTTGAATAGGTTTCCATGTACTAAGCATAGGTGTACCATTAAATCCATCATCAAATACTTCTTGTTCACTTTCACTATAAGTAGTTACTTCATCATAACCTGATAGATTTGTTAGTTGCCATATTTTCATGTAAACTCTCCTTATTCTCAATCTTTGTACAAGAATTGTATTTTCCCTGTTAATAAACCACTTCTTATCTCTGCAATGAAAGATAGAATTTCTTGTTTTTTACCTGCTTTTGAGAGGATCCTTTCATCTAATTTATCTATCTCTATCAACCTTTTTTCTAAATAATCTATATATTCTTGTCCATGTCTAAACATCATATTCCCTTTTTCATTCAAATTATTCCATGCACTATGAGTAACCTGCCCTGGCCAATTAGGGTGATAGTTTTGAGGCAGAAACACACCGTTTGCAGCCGCGTTCCCATCTATACCATATTTCTCTATGTACTTCCGTAACTTCCCTTGATTATAAGGAATAATATGGTGTGCTTCATTTTTGGGCGACCTTTTCACACCTAAATTTTCCAATTCATGACCAAGTATTGTAGAAGGCTGTTTAGACGCTGCATGTTCCTTAGTTAATTGCGTCCATTTTTCATCACTTCTTATTTTAGTTGCATAATCATCAGCTATTTGACTCGCTTGTTCTCTCAAAGATTTTATCTGATCAAGATTTACATCATGCCCCTTTTTTAGCTCTTGATTTATATACTTTAATTCACGCTCAGTTAAATGTTTTCCATCACCGCTGACACATGTAAGTTTCCCTTTCCAGTCATTTGGATGAATCTTTTCATTTTTTAAAGAGTTAGAAAACCATGCTATACTCTCTTCATTTAATCCTACATCATTTAGAATTTCTTCACTATTTTTTAGCATAAGTTCTTGTTCTGCTAATTTTTCACTCGGAAGAATATTCTTTTTCGTAAGAGAAGCCTCTACACCCTTAAGCTCATCATCTATAATCTTATTACTTGCTGTATGATGCTTATTCACCCAGCTTTGGAAATCTGTACCCCCTTGTTTAGATATTAGTAAACCATTTCCGTCAACTTCAAAACTTGCCGATTTGGCTGTCCTATCATCTATGCTTTTGGCTATTTTTTCGCCAAGTTGATACATCTTTTCATTTCCGTATTTCTCCATTTTAAGGCTCGCTAGTTTCAAACGGTCAAGCATAATAGCTTTATTATCACGCAATGATTGTACCACATTTTTACCCAAATTCGGATTAAAACCAGGCATTCCTTCTTTGAATTTTAATAATTTCGCTAAATCAGCTAATTCATTCGTGCCTTTGAATGCTTTTACTCCTTTTCCTACTGCTCCAACAACTGGGATTGCGTCTAATCCGCCAAAAATAATGTTTGCTGTGCGTTCTTCTTGGCTCAATTTCCGGTGTGTTCCCCAGTCTTCTCCGTCGATACCGCTTTTTATTTGTACAGCGCCGTATACTACTGCGGCAGCGGCCCCGAGTGGTGGGCAAAGGATTGTTGTGATGATGATTCCTGCGCCTATTCCTATGTCTCGCACCATTTCTAGTTTTTTCTGTTCATCTTCTATCGATTTGTATTCAAATCCTCGTGTGGATGGGACTACTTTCTTGTATTCTTCATAATTTAGTTTTGCATCTGGATTTTGTTTTTTTAGTTCTTTGTATTCCTCTCTCAGTACGTTATCAAATGCGGGTGAATCTTTAAAAATATCTTCTACTGTTATTTTATCTTTTTTTGTTTTTATTGTTTGTGGTACACTTCCGTACCCCGCGTGCGCATCTGGTAATACTGTCGTTGTTGTGGAGCCAATTCGGTTATCTGTTTTGAAACTGAGAATAGATGTATCTCTCATTTTTTGAGCGAATTTATCCATTTCTACTAAAAAAGGTTTATCTATATGTTCAGAGACTACTCGCCCTGCTTCTCCGCAATATTTTTGTAATGTCGAATAGCTCTCAAGTAATTCTCCGATTTTTTGCGATTGATCTTTAGGATTAAAATGTATACTACCATCCGAGTCTAAATCTCGTATTCTTCCATCAATTCTTTTTAATGATTCATTTGCGTCCCGTAATTTCATGAGTGCATCTTTTGTAATTCGATTCATACCATCCCCCATGTCTTGCCATGGTTCAGGTCTATATTTCACATCCATTTCGTTTTCATCCCCCAGCCGTATGGTGATTTCTACAACTTACTTAATATTTCACGTAATTGTTCGTCCTTTTCAAGCATTTCTACACATACGTTCCTTACAATTGTCGCCGACCTAGAATAGTGTTCAGCAAATTCAAGTGTTTTGTGTAATATATCAGGATATTTTTCAATTACTCTCATCGCTTCACCTTTTTGATAAAAATCACAGCTTAATAAACTCTCAATATTCGTTCCAATGACGTCTACATGGATTTTATATATATTTTCTAACTTCATTACTATATCAAGTAGTTCTTGAAAATTAACTAATACTTCTTCTCCACCACCAGAACCACCATCTCCCATTGATACTTGCATTATTCAATACCTCCTAATGAGAATTGTCTCGGGTCAATTAATTTTTTATACGGCATTTTTAACACGTCATACAATTTCTTATTAACCGCATAGAGGCTCACCCAGTCATATCGATTACGATCTACATCTATTTGAACGAAATCTTCTCCTTCAGTGAAATATAAGAAACATTCCCATTTCCCACCTCTATTACTTCGAGGCCTCGTATACGTTTCTATCGCTATAACGTCTTTATTTGATAAATCTTTTTCCTCAAACGTTTGTTGTTCTGCCTCTGCCATTCTCTTTGAGAAAAATGTATCTTCTATCTCCCTCGGTTCTCTCAATAAGAAGGGAATGCGTGTTAATAATGAAAAATATACGTCTGGCTTTGGTATGTAGTCGATCTCGTATTTTTTATTTGGCTCTATTTCTGTTAATACAGCCACTCGGTCTTTATCCTCTTTCAAAAAACCTATTAACAAATTATTAATTCTCGTGTATTCATGACAATTTTCATATTCCTTTAATAGCTCAATCATTTGAAAAGCTGCAGGGGTAATTCCATTTTCACTTGTAAGTAAGCCCTTTTCTTTTAAACTCGTAGTTGCTTTTGTGACACATTCTTCATCAAGTAAAATAATTACGTCACGATTTGGCAATCCAAATATATCCGTAACCCCAGCTGCACCTGCGAGAACATATAATTCAGCAGGTGCAAAATTCATTTCTTTCCCCATTCTTTTATCCCTCATTTCTCCATCACAATTGTTTTATCGCCCTTACTTCCGGTCTATCTCCGTACGTCTGAATACTTTTATCTAACTCTTTCAAAGCTTTCGTATGTCCTTCAAATGCCTCTACCATTTCTGAGTTATATTGAATGATTAAATCTAGATAACTTAAAAATGCATCCCTCGTTTTTCCATTCCATTTCGCACCTGTGACGTATGCTTTTAAGTCTTTCGCTTGGTTTAAAGAATCCTTCATACCATTTTCAATGTTTTGTGCGTAAGAAATTGCACTTGTCGTGTTACTTCCTATAATTTCAACCTCTTTACCACTCATGTTGGTTCCCCCCATTCTTTATATGTTTAATGGATAAGTTTTTCAATTTCCTTTTTCTTTTCTTCAAAAGCCTTGGTCGCTGCAGCGTATGCTGACGCTTTCTCCGCTTCTGCTTTCGCTTTATATTCCAAATACTTTGCATAAGCTGTACCTATCGCAGAGCCAACATCGCTTAATGCACTTTTAAAATAGGATAATAATGTATTTAATTCTTCATCCTTTTCATGACGTTTTTGTTCAAATTCAACTGCAGGAATTTTATTAGCTTCTAAACCATTACTTTTACTCTCATAATCTCTCTTCGCTGATTCAGCCTCTTGAATGGATTGTTTTAACTCTCTTTCTTTATCTTTTAAATAATCATGTAATCTATCATACTGATCTCGTTTCCTTGCGCTTTCCGTAAAACCCGATGCATTTAATAAAGCATTGTACAATTCATCTAACATCTTTCTCCCCCTTTATTACAATAATTATGTAGTTAAATTCGTATATATAAACATGAATATTCATTACATTAAGAATTAACAAATATTTTTTTGCATATTGCTATTTTATCAAAGGGGTTTTAACATTTCCATATTTTATAAAATGAAACTTTAAT
>NZ_JBALMG010000213.1:0-387 GCF_036963225.1 Bacillus sp. JJ783
AAAAAACTCTGTAAAATTATTACAGAGTTTTATCTCGACTTTTCATTTACTATTTACTTGGTGATAACGTCAAATCTCCAAATTTCTTTTTAATAGCTGGAGTCGTTGCCTTAAATTTATATTCATCACCATCTTTTTTAATTTCAAATACAATTGGCTCTTTCCCATCTTCTTCTAAACTAATTTCATCTTTGTTAATTTTATATGTAAACCCTCTTGTGAAAGCTCCTATCTTGAAAGAAACCGTATTTTTAGCGAATTCTGCTGTATATGATTCGCCATTGGTAGCAACGACATTCCACTTTTTAGATTGCAAATCATCTGATGGATCTTTACCACAAGCACTTAACCCCATAATTGCTATAACTATTAATAAAACATAAATAC
>NZ_JBALMG010000213.1:420-4105 GCF_036963225.1 Bacillus sp. JJ783
ATACTTTTTCTTTTTAAATCCTTCATACTTTTTTCTTTCTCCCCCTTTAAATAACAAAAAGGATATGCTTTAGCCCTTTAAAAGCTGAAAGGCATACTCTTTCTATATTTCCCCTAAAATACCTTCCTATGTATATTATTTCACAATAAATTACAAAAACAGTCAAAGATATTCATATATTTTTCTAGTAAGTTTTACAAAAAAAATTGGTCAAACTTTTTTATAATATTTGTACACTAATTCACAACAATGAATCTATTTTTGACCAATCTTTTTTCAAAATATGAAGAGTTCTTCTTTAATAAAAACAACATTTTTAGCATACTTTGAATCAAACTTTATTCAAAACCAACAATTAAAACTAATATTAACATTTCCTTAACATAGAAAAGGTATGCTTTAACTGTAATACATAATTAAATAACGAGGAGGAATTAGAATGAAGAAAGTTTTAAAATCCCTATTTTTAGTGGTAGCCGGTTTACTAGTTTTCCTAAGTGGTTTGTTCCCGGGAACTTTAACTGGGTTTGCTGCAGAAAACAAAGACCAGTCGACGGTGGTAGATGTAAAAGCGATGACTTTTAATCTAAGATACAAAAATAACAATGATCCATCACCACACACTTGGGATGAAAGGGTTCCTACCATTAAAAGACTGATTGATATGGAGAATCCTGATATCATTGGGACACAAGAAGTGTTATATACACAACTACAAGATTTAGAAAATACTTTACCTAAGTATAATTGGATTGGTTTAGGTCGTGAAGGCGGAAATCGCGGAGAATACTCTGCTATTTTTTATAAAGAAAAAGATTACACCGTACTAGAGTATGATCATTTTTGGTTATCCGATACACCAGAAGTAAATGGTTCAAAAACATGGGGAAACAATATTCCAAGAATGGTTACTTGGGCTAAGTTTCTTGATAAAAAAAGCAACCAACAGTTCTATTTCGTCAATACACACTTTGATTACCAATCCGCCAATGCAAGAGAAAAAAGTGCAGAATTAATTCTTGAAGTAACAAAAGAATTTGATCCAGAGTTACCGGTTATATTAACAGGCGACTTCAATGCTGGACTAGATAGTCTTCCACACCAAATTTTAACAAGTGACGGAGCATTTGACGATTTATGGGAAACAGCTGAGACAAGAATCAATGAAGAATTAGGAACATTTAATGGTTTTGTTGATCCGACTGGTAAAGGACCTGACAACCGTATTGACTGGATTCTCGGGAAAGGAAACCTTATAACTAATGAAATTGAAATCGTTAACTATCAGAAGAATGGACAATTTCCAAGCGATCATTTCCCAGTGATTGCTGACATCTCCTTAACTTACAACAAATAAGAGAATAAAATGAGCCAAGACCATTGATATAGTTGAATGGTGTTTGGCTTTTTTTGAGTTACGGGGTATTGTGAAATAGAACTACTGTAAAGTAATATTGGAATAATCTTCCGATTGGGCGCGATTGTAGTAGATCATAGGCAGAAAATGATCAATCTTTTTTCAAAATGTATTCTTTTTATTTATCGTAAATTGGTGTTTAATGAGGTATTTTAATCAAACCTCAATTAATCAATTAAGGATTGGTGGTGCATTTTCTGTCACCTTAAACCTCTACACATTAATTAATCTATTAAGGACTGGCGGTGTATTTTTCGGGTTTGATTACTTTATTATAAAAAATTACAATGGGGTTGTTATTAAGGATTAGTGGTGTATTTTTGGATATGCCAAATAACCTTTCGGCTATTCTTATAAAAGAGAATAATAGCTGGCTTTACTAAAAATTGTAATAGAGTTTTGTTTCAAAATATTGTTCTTTATTAAGAATTTGAAGGGAGTGGTTATTGTGAAAAAAGCAATTTTAGGATTTTCTTTAGCAAGTGCTTTGTTAATTCCAACTGGCGCATTTGCAGACAGTCAAGAAAATAGTCAACAAGTTGTAAAAAAAGAAGTTTATGATAATAACAAGCTACCTGAAAAAAACTTTACACCACAATCATTAAACCCGAATGAAAAAAACTCACTAGCAGCAGCACCGTATTGGCGTGCTAAATCTGGGCAGTATTCATTAGGTGGAACATGGAGTACATCTGATTCATATACAAGCAGTTCAATGTCTGCGAAAAAATCTATTACTCGAATTTATGCTAAGACAAAGCATTATGTAGATGGTGGATTTCGTGGTAGTAAAGCCGACGAACAGTATAATACCAGTCATGCAGGCGCCGAGATAAACAAAGGAGCTTGGATTGTCGGAGATGATGAGGCTTATGGAGACCACCAATTTGAACTCTCTGGATACCAGTCTTGGTACACTGAAACTTACGTTCCGTGAGTTTGAATAATAAATTTTACTAAGTTTTAATTGTAAATTTATACTAAGAAAGGAGTATGAATATGAAAAAAATTATAGCGTCACTATCTGCGGCTGCCTTTCTTATACTTCCGTTTAATGGCTTAGTCCAAGCGGAAGAGAAAAAGGTGGAATCGACTGTTCATGATAAGGCTAAGGTTTCAAGTAAATCATTTTCACCAGCATCATTAAATCCTAATGCTAATACGTTAGCAGCAGCACCGTATTATGCTGCAAAATCAACTTTTTCTTATTCAAATGGAGGAATTTCTACTTCAGACTCGTATACTAGTAGTAGTAGGTCTTCAAAAAAATCAATTGATTACATTTATGCTAAAGCTAAAATATATGTGAATGGTATATTTAAAACTTCATCAAGCGAAGGAAATTATAATTCTTCACATGCAGGGGCGCAAGGTTTTGCAGGTGAGACTTGGTTTGAAGACGGTGAAACTTATGGTAACCACAAGTTTCAACATAGTGGTTACCAGACTTGGGAGCCGGACACATAAGGAACTTGATAATAATCCTTTAGAGCAAATTAGAATTAAATTTCTAATTTGCTCTTCCTGTTTATCAAATTATAACGAGGTGATCGCGTGAAAAGAAAAACTTCCTTTTATGTAATTATTGTAATAGTCCTTTTGTTAATAAGTGGTTGCTCTAAAGGGGTAGAAAAAGAAGTGAAACCACAACAAACAAGTATTAAATTAGAGAATACATCTTTTAATTCCAAAATTGAAAGTACTGCTAATAGAGATAAAATGCCAAACACCAAGAGTGGGGGAATTAGTTTAGGGTTATATAATTTAGATGGAAATATTGAACCGAAATTTAATCTTGAAATAGAAGAAAATCAAAGTATAAAAAAATTCCTTACAATTGGTAATTTGATTGAGAAAGACAGAGTATACAAGATAATGTNNATTATAAACAGGAAAAATTCAAAGTAGACAATAGAGAGGCGAGTAAAGAGTTCACTTTTAAAATGAAAGCCGGAGAAACATTAGAAATACCCTTTGAAATTTCACCTCAAAAAAAGGGGTTACACGATATATTATTTGTAATCGCTAAGTATCCAGATAATAAAAGACTTGATGAAGATTACAGGAAAAATACGGATCTAACAAATCTCCTATTTTATAGATTCAGTACAGTGGTAGGTGGGGATGATTCATTACCTGAAAATATTAAATTTAATGAGTACGGCGAGAAGAAACAGACAGACAATCTGGATGGGCTGTTTATGTCAAAAGAAGATGATTTTAAACGCTGGCTAACCCAAAATGTTTCTAAGAACGAAACGTTATCAT
>NZ_JBALMG010000213.1:4147-4624 GCF_036963225.1 Bacillus sp. JJ783
TTTTGCATTAATAACACTTTTAGATTGGGAGCAAGTTAATATTGCAGAAGAACAAAAAGTAGCGTTTTTTGATCTTCCAACAAATACTATAGTAAATCTTAAGTCTGAAATTCCGATTAAAAAAGAACCAGGTGTATATGACCTAACGCCAATTTTAATATCTAATCCTTTCCAAAAATTAGAAGTGGGCAATAGACAAGTAGAAACAGCAATCAGGGTAGGGATTAATGTACAAAAATAATAAAACAATAGAGGTATACAAAAGGTGTATTTTCATTTCAAGAGCGTTCTTCATTTTGAAATATACAAAAACCTATCATCTGCCGATATCAGAAGATGATAGGTTTTTTATAGTCTAGTATAATAAAAAGATATGTTTTGTATTTTTCGAAGTAATTAGAATCATTTTATATCTAAGTCTGCTATATAGAAATCATTTTCCCACCCCTATAGTATGTTGGTTCTGGTGCAAAAATA
>NZ_JBALMG010000214.1:0-1023 GCF_036963225.1 Bacillus sp. JJ783
ACATAATTATAGCAAGGGAATGCTTGTATGCTGATCTGTACTGCATTCCCTTATTATATATATGTTATATTTCTATTCTTCTTTTTCCGACATTAGAACCCTACAAAGATATCAATCATATTTAATTTTTAAACAAATCGAAAAAACCTTTCCGTTTTTGTTTCTGATTTTGCTTCTGCATATCTCTAATATTTTCAAGCAATAACTGATCTCGCTTCTCTAACTTCTTCTCTATAAAAACTTCTAATTCACTATTTTTACCTTCTACTTCAGTTAACTTTTTCTCCGTATTCGCTAAATACTCTTTTGTCGTAACCAATTCATTCGTAATTTCTTGTAATTTTTGAACAAGCGCTTGATTAAATTGATTTTGTAACTGCTGATTTTCTAATACTTCATTCAATTTCTTTTCTAATTCTGATTTTTCTTCTTTTGAAACAAACGAATCAAGTTCTCCATTTCGCCATGCTCGAACTTGATCGTAAGACCATTTTTGAGCTTGTATTTTTTCTTTTATTGCTTTTAATTCTTCTATATTTTCTTTTGAGTATCTGCGATGCCCTCCCTGGCTTCGCTCCGTTTGTATGTTAAATTCGTTTGACCATACCTTTAGTAAATCGGGTGTAACCCCTAAAAAATCCGCAACAATTTTCGGTGTATGCATTTCCGATTTTAGTTCCAATTTTCATTCCTCCCCCAAAAACGGAATACCTTTTTCACTCACAAAACATGATTAAATCAACATTCCAATCAAAACCGGAATACACTCGCAACCGATATGACAACCGATTTTAAAAACGATTTAATTTCGAAATACATTCTGATTTTAACACTAACATGTATTACTTCTCGATAATAACATCAAAATCTTTTTTATTTATACAAGATTTTATGCAAAAAAAGAATAGCGGGAATCACTAGAATTCCCGCTATATCAACGATGTATAAAATTATGTATAAACGATAGATAGACATAGAAACAAGAAACCTTGTATTTACAAGGTTTCTATCAAAATATTTGCT
>NZ_JBALMG010000215.1:0-3293 GCF_036963225.1 Bacillus sp. JJ783
GAAAAAAGAGAGGAGAAAATTGTTTTCTCCTCTCTTTTTTCTTCCAAAAATTTCTTACATCTACAATAAGCTTCATCATTATTTTATTCTTTGTTTCTTATTTCAACAAATCCAGTGTATGTAAAAGCAATCCTTTGTCCCCTATATCACCATGGCCAGGTACTACTGAATTCATATTTCCATATCGGTTCAACACATTTTCAATCGATGTGGACCATTCATTTACATACGCATCAGCAACATTCCCTAAATCTTTCGCTTCCGCAGATTTCACTAAACAGCCTCCAGCTAAAATTTTATATTGTGGTAACCATACAACAATATTATCTTCTGTATGTCCTTTCCCTGGATAAAAGGTTTCTACTTTCATATTTCCAAACTTCAAATTTGTAATTGTTTGTAAGTCTCCAAGCGGCTCTTCATATCCATTTTTCTTTGCTAGTTCCGCAGTTAGTGCTGTACTATGCGCTTTAATACCTCTTTCTTTCAACGTTTTTATCCCGCCAATTCGATCAGCGTGCGCATGTGTAATAATGACATCCGTTACGCGCTTCTTAAATTTCTTTTCTACCATCTCTATTAATTCCTTCGTTAACTTATCATCCCAAGAAGAATCGACAAGTACTAACCCTTTAGAAGTAGTAAGAACTAGACCACTCGAAGGAACTGCTTCTCCGTTAAAATAACCTAACTCCGTATGAACCCATACATTTTTGTTTAACTGCGAAAGTGAAATAGTTCCGGTCTCATTCTTTATTACTTTTTGCTCTAGCTTTTGTTCCGCTTTCACAGAAGAAATTGTGCTAACAAATTGAGTTGTTCCTAGTAAACTAACACATACCCCTAATTTTTCTCCACCCTTTCTTTCAAACTAAATAATTATTACCTATATTAGACAATTCATCTCAAATGTTTGTTCCATCATTTCTTACCTATTTTTCATGCAACTAATAAAAAAGCGTGCAAAATTCTGTACGCTTTAAAACTTAAAATCACAAATCGGTAGTGTCTTCACTACTCCTAATGTCAAAATCATTATTCCTATCATTGTAATTGGACACTTTATAATAGCAATTTATGTAAATACACGTATAATTCATTAAAAAAAGATCATCCAATTGGATGATCTTCTTCATAATTTATCGACATATTGCTTTGCTTCTAGTATTGAAAAACCAAATGCTTCTCTTACTCTCTTAACTGCTGTAATCGTTTTTCCATCTTCCACAAGCTGACGTAATTCTTTATTAATCTCAGGTTCTCTTTCTACAATTCCCATCTCTTTCGTAATTAATTGTAATCTATCTTCCATCCTCTTTAAACGCGCATCATTTTTCTTTTCGATTTTATTTAATTTTTCAGCAATATACATAAATCCAAAAGCCACAATTGGTATGACAATCCAAAATTCCATGACTGCTCCTCCTTCACTAGCTTTCATATGTTTTATTTAAGTAACTTATGTAAATTTTACCACAAAAAAACATTTAATGTATAATAGTAATATACAACATTATTGATAAACCTATTATTTTAGGGGGACACTTTATGAAACGATTTTTGAATACGTTACTACAATTTGTAGTTCTTTCAATTGCACTACATTTATTATTTGATATAGTTGGTTGGCTTGTTTTCAATGCACCAATTGAAAACAAAGGAGCACTTATTTCCTACATATCAACTCTATGGATAATGTATATGTATAGAGATAAATTACTTCAGTTTATAATGCGAATTTCTGCAAAATAAAAGAGGACACTTCATCAAAAATGATGAGGTTTTTTCTTTTATTCTCTTTCTCTATATTAAAAATTAACTTTTAATTCCATTCACATCACCTCTCATAGATTAACAATGTATACTAAAGTTAATATTCTATTTTTAAAAAGAAAGGAGCAACTATGAACTTAAAAAGTAACAATATATACGAGAAAATGAACCAATATTCCGTTGCTGGTTTAAGCCTTGCCGTCATACGTGATGGCAAACTAAACGAAGCGACTGCCTTTGGAACACTTGAATCTGGAACAAATAGAACTGTCACTACGGATTCCATCCTCAATTCTTGTTCTATTAGCAAATTCATCACCACAATGCTCGTACTAACATTATCAGATCAAGAAATTGTACATTTAGATGAAGACGTAACTGATAGACTCACATCCTGGAACATCCCTACCAATCTATTTACTTCACAGAAAAAAGTCACGTTGCGAAACTTATTAAGTCACCAATCTGGAATCATTGATCCTCCTAATAGTTTTGAACATTATAAGCTAGAGAAAGGAATACCTAAAATTCCTGAAGTCCTTTCTGGTAGAACATTATATTGCCCAGTACCTATAGAAATGAATTATGAACCAGAAAGTGAATTTCACTACTCAGACGCAAACTTTTGTATAATCGAACAACTACTAGAAGATATTACTGGGAAATCATTTAGTCAGTTACTAGAAGAACTTATCTTCCAGCCACTACAAATGAAAAATAGTACACTCTTCTCTCCCGAAGTCATAGATAAAACCGATGCTTTTGCTTGCGGGCATAATAAAGATGAAACTGTAACAAATGAGAACTATCCATTTTATCCATTCGCAGCTGCTTCAGGAATTTGGACAACACCATCCGATTTATCAACTTTAGTAATCGAACTCATTCATTCCTTGCAAGGAAATGGAAAACTAAAACTTTCTCAAAAAACAGTACAGGACATGATTTCTCCTCAAGGCTGCTCAAAATGGACTGGGTTAGGTGTTTTTCTAAATGATTCTAATGAAGACTTACAAATTTATTCACTTGGCTGGGGCGTTGGATTCCAATGTATGATGGTTTGTTATCCTTATAGAGGTAATGGGGCTGTTATTATGACAAATACAGACTTAGGTGTTCATCAAATGGAGGGCGTTATTGGTGAAGTTTTAAAAATGCTATCTTTATAATGAATTAGACATATATAAAGAAAGAAGCTGATCCCCAGCCTCTTTCTTTATATAACATTTTTCGCAACAATTTTTATATGTTCCGGCGCGATAATTTCCGTTATACTTTCTTGGAAATCTTCATGCAACAATTCTTCAATATGTTCTAACTGCACTTCGACATGTGTACATTCTAAATTATGTATATTCAATAGTGCATAATGATCTTTTTTCTTAATTATTAAATATTGATTTTCTTCTGTTACGAGCATTGAACCTAATCGGGCTCCTAGTAGGCGTTGATCATCAAACTTCATAATTGCTTCTCCTTCCTTCACATAAATATAATTTACAAGTAATTATATTTATGGA
>NZ_JBALMG010000216.1:0-8794 GCF_036963225.1 Bacillus sp. JJ783
AATATAAACTCCTATACAATAATGCCAACACCTTCCGTAAAAGAATTACTAGAAAGAAAATTAAGTGATGAACTATTAACTTGCTGGATTAGTAACTTTTAATTGTCTTTATTTATATTAATTACGTCCACTAAAAGAATATAAAGAAAATAGGCTCATAAACAAGGTACATCACCTAGTGTAAAGTCATATTTTGTTGATGTACGCATTTAGTCTATAGCCTTATTTCTACTTTATTTTTAAAAGTAAATAAACTTAAAGATATGGACGGAATTTACATTTATAAATGGAGGGTTTCATAATGAATGATTTTCAACAAGAACTACAAGCATTAAACCTTAATGCTTATCAACCTGGTAATGTTGTTTATTGGGATCAGCAACAAAATCAATATCCATATTACTACATTCAAGACGATGCACGTCGTTGTGGCGGATGCGGTGGCGGCGGACGTTGTGGCGGTTGTGTAGGTTGTGTAGGCTGCGTTGGTTGTTTCAGCTGTTCTAATTGCTGGAGCTGGTGGATTATTTAAGTACTATAGATCAATAATATTTCACATGAAAGAAAAGTGCCGATGCAAAGTTATACTGTATTGAAACTTTTCTTTCATGCTGTCATTTTTATATGTTTTAGGGGGATATTTATTTGTACAAATATGAAAAATTAATTTCATGGGTAGAAAACATTAAAGAGACAAATCAAAGTTCTGCGGCAGCACTTTGTATTATTAAAGATAATAAGATTGTGCTCGAGCATTATAGTGGAACACATTCAAATACTCCTACTAGTAAAAAAGTAACCATATCTTCACAGTTCAATGTCGCTTCCGCAAGAAAAAGCTATTTAGGATTAATGGTAGCTTATGCAGTTTATGAGGGGAAAATAAAATCACTTGATGACGAGGCAGTAAATTATTTTGAAAAACATGATCCTTCATTACTCGGTAAGACAACGATAAGACATTTAGTAACTCATTCACATGGTTTAAATGAAACCGATGATGGGACAGTTTTTCGTGAGTTTGAGCCGGGACAAGCTTGGGGGTACAGAGATATTAATGTAAGAATGGTGACGCAGCTTATTTATCAGCTGTATAATAAGAGTTTTCCTGCATTATTAAAAGAGCGTGTATTCATACCTGCTGATTTCAAAGAAACTGGATGGAGAATAAAGCAAGATGATAATTTAGTTAAGGTTGTTGTAAATCCAAATGAAGATGTCATAAATAGTGTTGGTACAGTAGATGACGGCTCCGAGAAAAATTTGTTTGTCTCTGCGAGAGAATTTGCATACTGGGGGAACCTGCATTTAAATAACGGTTTTTTAAATGGTAAACAAATTGTCCCAAAAGAAGTTATAGCACTTGCTACGAGCTTACAAAGTCCAGAGTATACAAATAAAGAACTACCTCAAAACGGGTTGTTTTGGTTCATTCAAAATGAACCTGCTTTATTTAGTGAACTTGGTGAGCGAGTTCCTAAAGGTTCTTATCAAATATTAGGAATTACAGGACCAACGATATTAGTCATTCCAGAATATAATGTCGTCGTTGCTAAAATGTACAATAAAAGATACAACTATGGTGGGGATAATTATTTATATTATTTACGTGAATTTAGCAATTTAGTCGCTGATACATTTAGTAGCAGTAAAAATAATATGGTTAGGGCATAACTACTCCTATAATAAAAAGGAGTGAACTTTAATGAAAAATGAAGTGAATAAAAATAAAAAGCAAAATATAAAGGATGTAAACACAGAACAAAACGCGATTTATAGCGATCCGAAAGATGCAGCTAATATGCAAACTGTACCGCAGCCGAAAGACTTCGAGGAAATTGAATATTAATTTTCTCTCGGACTTATTTATGAAAGAAAAATACGTCTTAAGTCTCATCACTTTCAGCAAATTATTTGATAATATATGTACATAAGCATTCGAAAATGTCTTATCTTAACAAAGCTTTCTTTAAATGCTGTATATAACCTACAAAAAGACACTTCTTGACGAAGTGTCTTTTTGTGTAAGCTAACTTAATTTCCATTTTCCGTACAGTATCTTGTAATTTATCATGGATATACTAACTGTGAAAATTCATGTCATGATAAAAGAAGGGGACAGTTAGTATGAAACAAACATCTATAAATCCGTTGTTAATTGTTCTAGGTACAATCATTGTTCAAATTGGCCTAGGAACAATTTACACATGGAGTTTATTTAATCAACCCCTTGTAAGTAAGTTTGGATGGAACCTCAATTCAGTCGCGATCACTTTCTCAATTACGAGTTTTTCTTTATCATTCTCAACTCTATTTGCAGGAAAGCTACAACAAAAATTCGGACTTCGTAAACTTATCGCTACAGCTGGAATTGTTTTAGGACTCGGTTTAATACTTAGTTCACAAGTTTCCTCATTACCATTACTTTATTTATTAGCCGGTGTTGTCGTTGGATATGCTGATGGAACAGCATATATTACATCACTATCTAATTTAATTAAATGGTTTCCAAACCGTAAAGGGCTTATTTCTGGTATATCTGTTTCAGCATATGGAATGGGTAGCTTAATTTTTAGATATGTAAACGGAAATCTTATCGATAGTCTTGGTGTATCACAAGCATTTTTATATTGGGGTATTATCGTCTTACTTTTAGTATTAATCGGATCGTTCTTCTTACGTGAAGCAATTGTAAGTAACACCGCAACTGAAACATTACACAATGACTATACTCCGCGTGAAATGATGCGAACTAAACAAGTATATTTCTTGTTTTTCATGCTATTTACTTCCTGTATGGGTGGTTTATATTTAATCGGTATGGTAAAAGACATTGGGGTGCAGCTCGTTGGTCTTAGTGCAGCGACTGCCGCTAATGCCGTCGCAATGATTGCAATCTTTAATACAATAGGTAGAATTATTCTTGGAACGTTATCAGATAAAATAGGTCGATTAAAAATCGTCTCTGCTACATTTATTATTATTGGATTGTCCGTCTTCACTTTAAGTTTTGTTCCACTAAATTACGGGATTTATTTTGCCTGTGTAGCAAGTGTTGCCTTTTGCTTTGGTGGTAACATCACCATCTTCCCAGCAATTGTGGGAGACTTCTTCGGATTAAAAAACCATAGTACAAACTACGGGATTGTTTACCAAGGTTTCGGATTTGGTGCACTTGCAGGATCATTCATTGGGGCACTACTTGGTGGATTTCAACCAACCTTCATTACAATCGGTGTTCTATGTGTTATATCTTTCGTTATCTCTATAGTAATCCGCCCTCCAAATGCAGAAAAGGAGAAGGAAATCAAATCGTTAAATCGAAAAATAGCTTAATGCTAAGAAAGAGTCCTTATACTAGGGCTCTTTTGCTTTACAAAAAAATGTATAAATAATGGATGACATTCAAAAAATCTAATTTTATCCTTGTACTTATTTCATAATCTAACATTAAAGAAGATAGGACATTCCGATTATTAAATTGAATAAATAATGTAAAGGGGCGTGATAGTTAAAATGCAAATAGTAAAGCAATGGGTACAAGAAGATAGTGATTACATAAGAGAAAAAGTAATTGAATATAACCAAAAACAACTTTCAAATGAAGAAAAAACACCTTCAGAAAAGATTAGTTTTATAGTGAAAAATGAAAAAGAAGAAATAGTAGGAGGGATAACGGCAATCACATTTTGGCACCATGTACATGTTGACTTTCTATGGGTTTCTGAAGAATACAGGCACGAAGGTTACGGAAGCAGTTTAATGAATCTTATTGAAGAATTTGCAATTGAAAAAGAATGTAGGCTAATCAAATTAGATACTTTTAGTTTCCAAGCCCCTAATTTTTATAAGAAGCATGGGTATAAAGTGATAGGGGGAAGTGAAGATCATCCTAAAGGACATAATCATTACTATTTAGAAAAACGGTTATAAATGAATCATTAAAGAGTGTATTATGATTGATTTTTTTCAAAATATGCTCTTTTCTTTTGTGTGTCTATGAACACGATATCGTTTCGTATTAGTTATTTACTCAAATTACTTTTTATGAATCCAAACAATTTAATGATAGAATAAAATAAAGACAGCAAATTTTTACCATTCAAGGGGGTTACATATGAAAAAAGTAAATGTTACATACGCACTTCTATATGATGAAACTCATGAAAAGCTATTAATGGTTAAAAACAAAGGGAAAAATGGTTCTTATTACACTTTACCAGGTGGAGCAGTTAAATTCGGGGAAACGTTAGAAAAGGCAGCAATTCGTGAAGTAAAAGAAGAAACAGGGCTAGATATATCCGTAAAAGGGGTTTGTTCCATTAGTGAAGCCTTTTTTGAGGAGAGAGGACATCATGCAATCTTCTTTAATTTTTTAGGAGAAATAATCGGAGGGGGAATCTGTATATCACGGCCAAAAGAGATTGAAGAGATTACCTGGATGGAATTAGATTCAGCAGAACCTTATTTACGTATACCAGAACACTTAAAAAGCCTTTTACAAAAGAAAGAAACAGTTCCTTATATTTTTAATGGAACTATTATTCATCAATCTTCATAAAGATAGTATTTCATTTAAGGCGGGGGAAAAATGGAGTTTATCGTTAATCACAAACACTTTACACAAGCTCTTTCAGAAGTAAGTAAAGCTATCTTAGCAAAAACTTTAATTCCTATATTATCCGGAATTAAAATAACAGCAGATCAATTTGGCATTACTTTAATCGCAAGTAATTCGAATATTTTCATTGAAAAATTTATACCTAGTTCACTTAAAGACGAACAAATTGCAACTATTTTAAAAGCAGGGAGTATTATTGTACCTGCAAAGTATTTCATTGAAATTATTAAGAAAATGCCAAGTGAGATTTTAATAAAAAGTATGAATGAGCAATTGATTACAATTCAATCAGATGAAATTACTTTAAACTTAAATGGATTCTCGGCAAACGAATTTCCAAATGTACCATTTATAGACGAACATGCGGAAATACAAGTTGAGATGGGACAATTAATTGAAGTCTTTAAACAAACTGTCTTTGCAGCAGCTAAAAATGAATCTAGACCCGTTCTTACTGGCGTACATTTCGTTATTGATCATAACAAATTAATTTGTGCTGCTACTGATTCGCACAGACTGGCTTTACGTGAAATAACCATTTCTTCACATGCGAAATTGAATTGCGTTGTACCAAGTTCCACTATTAGTGAATTACTAAAATTAATGAACAGTAATTCAAATTTAGTATACATATATCTTTCAGAGAGTCACATTATCTTTAAATTCGGTACAATTACATTGTATTCAAGGCTTATTGAAGGGAAATATCCTAATATATCCGGCCTAATTCCAAATGAATCCCAAACGGTTATTAATATAGATAGAAAACAGATTTTACAAGGTGTAGATCGGTCAAGTTTATTAGCTAGTGAATGGGCAAACAACAACGTTAACTTAGAAATCATTGACGCATCCACAATACAAATCTCTTCTAACGCTTCTCAGATTGGTAAAATATCCGAGACACAACAAATAGATGCTATTCAAGGTGAAAAGCAATTAAATATATCTTTCGATGGACGATATATGGTCGATACTTTAAAAGCAATAAAAGAAGATAGAGTTACTTTAAGTTTTGGTGGTTCCATGAGACCGATATTAATTGAAGCAGGTGAACAATCTGCAGCAGTATATTTAATATCGCCTGTTAGAACTTATTAAGAACAAAAGAAGGAATTAAATTATGTACAAGCATACTTTATGTTTTATAAAAAGAAATGAAGAGATACTTATGTTAAATAGAGAATATGACCCTGTAAAAGGATTATGGAATGGGGTAGGAGGGAAGATAGAAAAAGGAGAAACAAATATAGATGTTGAACAAAATCAAATTCAATTTAAAGGCATTATTAAATGGGAAGACTTTTTATATTTTGGTCGCATATATGTTTATGTAATAGAACTACCTTACGAGTTTACATATGACACGCCTAAAAAGGTATCTGAAGGGATTTTAGATTGGAAAATTGTATCCTGGATATTAAGCGACTATAATTACGGTGCAGGAGAGATGATACCTAAGTTTTTACCTGAAGTACTAAACAATGAAGCTATATGAGAACATATTTGTGTTTTATCAAACCATAAATTACTATTCTACGAGTTTAAAGAACTAAAAGAAAAAGAGTTTGTCATTTGATGCGGGAGAAGCAATCTAGAAAACACAGCAATGAATTCATTATTTTGAGGAGAGATTCATTATGTGGAGAACAAATCAAATTGAAACATCACATGGGAAGTTTGAGAAGTTTATAAAGAATACTTTATAGTAAATATTTGTTTTAAGTGGGGAATATATAAGAAGGAGGAATTCATGAAAAAAGAAAAGCTTTTATTTTGGATATATACCACTAGTATGATTATTATATTATCCTCAATTATTTATTTAGCTTTTGCAGCATCTAGTAAAAAAGATACTCTTACTCAATTTAAAAAATCTCCAAATATCCCATTAACTATTCAAGATTCAAACCATCTAGAAGACTTTACAGAATATTGGACTAAAGAAAAGATGAAAAATGCAATTCCAGTAGATATAAGAGAACTCCAAAATAAGTGAATTAACAAAAAGCGAACCTATTTAATATAGTTCGCTTTTTGTTATGATTATACTTCTCGCCACCAATCTGAAGTAGGATAATCTTTAGCTTTCAACGTAATAGATTCACCTATTTGCGGCGTTGCAATATTAACCCCTAAACGATTTGCTTCTTTCGTAACTCGCTCAATTGGATCACTCCATTCATGTAATGATAATGTAAAAGCACCCCAATGAATAGGAACAAGCAATTCTCCTTTAACGTCAATATGAGCTTGTACTGTTTCTTCTGGCAACATATGAATTGCAGACCATCTCGTATCGTATTGCCCGCATTCCATTAAAGTAAGATCGAATGGACCGTATTTATTACCAATTTCCTTAAAGTGCGGAGCATATCCACTATCACCACTAAAGAAGACTTTCGTTTCTTGACCAAGGATAACCCATGAACACCATAACGAACTATCTCTATCTGTCATACTTCGTCCAGAAAAATGCCTTGCAGGTGTACAAACTAATTTAATATTATCAAACGTAATTTCATCCCACCAATTATGCTCACTAATTTTACTAGGTGAAACACCCCATTTAATAAGATAACGCGCAACTCCAGTCGGAACATAAAAGTGCTTTGCACGATCTTTTAACTGCATAATACTTTTGTAATTTAAATGGTCATAGTGATTATGCGAAATGATAATCGCATCAATTTCCTGAAGGTCTTCACGTTCTAAAGAAAAAGCACCACTATAACGTTTACTATTAAAAACAGGAAACGGGGAAGAGGCGTCGCCAAACATAGGATCTAATAACAGCTTTTTACCTTCTATTTTTAAAAGAGAAGCAGAATGACCAAACCATGTAACACTATCTATAGATTCATTATGCAGATTCGGTAACACAATAGGTAAATTCTTTATAGGACGTAGCTTTGTTTTCATTTTAAAGTAATCAGTCATTAAACCTATAATATCTTTCGATTTAAAACTTACATCGGTATGAATTTGATTTATATATTTCTTTTTCATTAGTTCTCCTTTTTACGTTTAACAATATACGTATGTTGTTATTCTAGCTGTTATTAGTGTAAACTATATCGTTTTACCTTTCATCTTTAACGCAGTACATTTCATAAATTCTTCAAATTTATTATTTTTATATATAAAATAGAATTCATTTAGCAGCAACTAAAACTAATATTATGTATTTGTAAATTGTTTTGTTTAAGTAAATTCTTTCTCATAAACAACAAAGAACGTACGTTTCATTATATGTTATAGAAGCAGGTAGGTAACTAATTATCCAAAGGAAGGAGAGTCTATAAATGCTGGAAGAAAGAAAACAGAAGTCAAAATGTAAACTATCAAAATCTGAAATGATTCAGCTTTATACAGAAGGGAAGAGCACCTCAGAAATAGCTTTACTTGCCAATGTGTCTGCTAGGTATATATGCATGGTTTTAACAGACAATAACGTTCCAAGACGAGCAAGAGGTAGTTGGAAGAGAAAGTATGCCATAAAAGAAGATTATTTTAAAACTTGGTCAAATAATATGGCTTATATTTTAGGATGTATAACAGCAGACGGTGTTATACCAAAAGAAAATCAATGTGTCAGTATATCACAAAAAGAAAGTTACATTTTAGAAGATATAAAAGAAGAATTAAACACAAACCAGCCACTTTACCAAAACAAAAAAACAGGCGTATATATGTTAAACATTAATAGTAAAACAATAAAAGACGACATTATGAACATACACGGAATCATGCCGTGTAAATCCTTTAACATCGAATTTCCTTTTGTACCAGAAGAATTTTTACATCATTTTGTTCGTGGGTATTTTGTGATTCAAACGAATTATGTTTTTTATTATCTTAAATATAACTTTCTATACGGAAACATTGTAATTAATCACATAAAACAACTCAAAAAACCAATAACCAAACAATCTATTGAAAAGGGAAGCTTAACAACAAAAACTAACAATTAATAAGTTTATTACTTTTTACTAGTTAACATAATATATATTATACAAAGTTGTATAGAGTAAGTGTTTCTCCGTATCAAAAACCAAGTAAACTATACTTAATGAGACGAGACGGGGATTTTTAATGAGATGTATACTAAATCAAACTTAAATGTTTTTTTACGTTTTTATCACTAAATTTATATTTAATCTGTTCATAGCA
>NZ_JBALMG010000217.1:0-2706 GCF_036963225.1 Bacillus sp. JJ783
ATATGGTGACCCCATCTAGAGGCGATAGGTGATGGTTTCTAACGTGGGTTCGGCAGCGGCAAGCGACGTGAGTTCCTCCGCTTGATCAAATAAATTCTTTTACCTACGACACAACAAGCAGGCCAATCCCAAGATTAGCAAAAAAAAATCTGTGATATACTAATGAGCAGTAATACGAAATGAACTAATGGGCGGGGATACACATGAAATTAGAGCGATTGCTCTCCATAATCTACAAGCTGCTGAATCACGAAGTTTTGTCTGCCTCCATGCTGGCTGAAGAGTTTCAAGTTTCCCAAAGAACCATCTATCGGGATATCGATGTGATCTGTGCTGCGGGTTTCCCGGTCGTATCGTATCAGGGATCTAATGGCGGATATGGCATAATGGATGGATACAAAATGGATAAAAGCCTGCTCGGTTCTTACGATGTCAATTCTCTGGTTACTGTGCTCAGAAGCCTCTCCACCGTATTTGAAGACAAGCGTGCGCAAGGGACCATCGAAAGACTGCAGACGATTGGACCGGAATATCACGTCACGAGTCTGTCCGTGGACTTGGAAACCCACCGCACGGAGCCCGACGCGCTTCGTCATTTACGCACGTCCATTACCCAACAAAATATCGTTCGCTTTGATTATATCAATGCTAAGAATGAACGCACGACCCGTGATATGGAACCGCTGAGACTTCATTTTAAATATCGTAATTGGTACATTTATGGGTTTTGTCGAACTCGGCGAGATTATCGGGAGTTCCGACTGTCCCGGTTGATGAATTTGTACGTGACAAAGGAGACTTTTCAACCGCATCACGAGGTGCCGGAAGAGGTTGCTTTGTCAAGCAAGGAATGGCAAAATCAGTTGGAGGATGTAGTGATTCGGGTGGGGAAGGAGACTTTGGCGGAAGCGTTGGATCAGTTTCACCAGGTTGATAAGCAATTTCATGTCGATGGAAGTATGACGATGCGAATTCCTGTTTATAAGCCATTGAGAGCACGATGGCTCTGGTCCATTCTGCTAAGTTTTGGAAGTGGAGCCGAAGTCCTGGAGCCCATAGCACTGCGTGGAATCATCAAAGAACAACTTCAAAATGCGCTCAAACTTTATGAAGATGTATGACAGACTGTTGTCATATATCTTTTTTTATTATAGCTATAGGAACAAAATCAAATCCATGAAAAGTCAAAAGGAGACGATACGAATTATGAATCATCCAATAGAAATGTATAACTACCACACATGGGCGAACCAAACGATTCTTGGGAGAATCAAGGAACTTCCATCCTCTGTACTGAGTCAAGAAATGAACAGCTCGTTTCCCACCATCGCCCATGCCCTTAGTCATATCTATGCGGTTGATAAGATGTGGTATCTGGTTTTAACAGGCACTGGAATGCAAGAGGCGCTGCAAGCATGCATACCATTGAATGAGAGTATCTTATCTTCTGTAGATGAATACGCTCATAACTTTGCCGAGTTAGCGGAACAATACAGAGAATGGTTCCGAAGCCAGACCGATTTGGAGCAAACCATTCTGCTTGACAATCCATTTGCCAGCATACGCCAAACACGATTGTCGGAAATTGTACTGCATGTGGTCAATCACGGGACCTATCACAGGGGCAATGTTTCTACAATGTTGCGTCAGTTGGGCCACGCATCTACTATGAACGACTATTCACTTTTTTGGTATCAGGAATCTGTGGAATCAAATTAATCTCTGACGTCGAGAGAGTATGTCGATGATATCCATTGCAGTTTTCTGTACAACGGACAGGAGAACTTCGATATGATGAAATGACATCATCAGTATCTAACTCCTCAGCAAGAACGTATAAAAATCGTTTTTGTACCTTGGTTAAAGCACCGGATGTTGCTTTGAATTTAATCAATTCAGTCTAAAAAGGTCGATATTTCTGAGAACAGAGAAATCGACCTTTTTACTGCTTGTAAAATGAATATATGTATCCATACACCCCCTTGCTTATAACTTCAATATTGACTAGAGTCAAAGATTGTATAATGAATATAATTACTTTCCAAACTTAGAAAGGAGATCGTTTTATCTATGGAAATTGAAAATCTAATTCCAGTAAAATCGAGAGAAGATTTAAGGGTTTGGCTACAAGAAAATTGTAAAACTGAAAAATTTTGTTGGGTAGTAGTTAGTATGAAGCCAACCCTAAATACGTTGCTATATTTGGACGCGGTCGAAGAATCTTTATGTTTTGGATGGATTGATGGAGTCAAAAAGAAAATATCTGAAACCCAACTGGTGCAGAGACTGTCTCCTAGAAGCAAAAAAAGTTCATGGACTGAATTGAATAAAGAACGTGTCCGCCGCCTCGAAAAGTTGGGGTTAATGAGTGACGAAGGAAGAAAGATACTTCCTGATATGGATCACGATTCTTTTAAAATAGATAGGGTTATAGAGCAAAGGCTAAAAGAGGACGGGCAAGTATATGAGAATTTTTTTGCATTTCCAGCTCTTTATAAAAGAGTTCGGATTGACACGATACAAAGCAATAAAAATCAGCCAGAATTATTTAAGAGTAGATTAGACAAATTTATAACAAACACTAAAGAAAATAAAATATACGGTCAATGGAATGATAATGGACGTCTACTAGATTATTAAGATGCGCTAGATCGTTTGTTAAGTTGGTGCTATAAGTGAGCGTCAATTGCCCACTCCTATCAGCTG
>NZ_JBALMG010000217.1:2754-3044 GCF_036963225.1 Bacillus sp. JJ783
ACCCCATATCTATGAAGTATTGAATTCTCAAGTTTATAAGGCTGAACTTGATTATTTTGTTTTTAATGTATATTAGAGGTGTTTTTTAGGCATACGGCAATTTTCATAGTTTTTAAGGCATTTTACTATACCGAATATGAAAAAACTATAAAAATGGGATTATAAAGTAAATTTATCTTCAGTAGCTCTAAAAGTAAAGAATTGTTGCCGTATGCCATCTTTTCCTTAATGTAAAGAAATAGGGTGGATAATCATAGGTATATTTAAATAGGGATAGTTATTTATATCAT
>NZ_JBALMG010000218.1:0-2680 GCF_036963225.1 Bacillus sp. JJ783
TTGACAGGGATAAGACCAAAATGTTAGGTCTCTTTTGTTGATCATTCTCCATATGTAACTTTCTCTTCACTTACTCCAAGCTAGATAACATGGTTCATTGAAATATTCAATCTTAAAGAAGGCTTGTTCTTCAAAAAATTCATTTCTTGCCCTCAGAATCTAGCAAAGTAGCTATTCAATAAATTTTTTCTCTGAATCCAAAAATTTATAAAACCTATTTAATAAATCTTCCTTCGTAGTTGGGGTATCTTGGGGCATATAAGTAATAAAACTTGTCATATCTTCAGGATAATCATGTCTATCATAAAACTCTGCAATTCTATTTAATAGTTCATCCTCATCAGTAATCTTTTCTTTTAACTTAGATAAGTAAACGAATCTGAGTTTACTTATCTCATTCTGTAATTCTTCACTATTTTCTTCTAGATTAGGAAAGTGGAAATCTTTAATTTCAAACAAAATTTTATCTAAATCACTAGAATCTATTCCCCAAGCTAGTTCATTAACAAAAGCTTCATCATCACCGGCTTCCATTAGTTCCACCGCATAATCAGAAATGACATTCGGTTCGAAATATTTTTTATTTACACCGGTATAAATAGTTTTCCAATCATACTTAAGACCTTTGTTCTTAAAATCTATTAAATCCATATAATTCTCCTTTTACTTTTTTGGAACTTGATTTGGTTTCCCTGTAACAGTACCATTTTCAATAAATCTTCTATGACTTACATTTCCATTTGGTTCAACAATCCACTCAAAGACACCTTTTTTACCACCGTTGCTTCCTTCTATTTGGAAGAATCTTCTATTAATGCGATCTCCTCCTACTAATGGAAATTCATCAGCAAATCTTGAGTAATTATCAACAATATCAGAAAAGCCATGTTCCTTAGGGACATGAGGAAACTCTTTTACTATGATGGGCTTTCCTTTTTCATCTCTTCCCCAAATAGGTTTTACTTTATCAATCTTTTCTCCACTTCCAACTCGCTTTCCATCAATAACAGGTCCCTCTAATTCCTCAATTACTTTTGGATTATCTCCGCTGGTTTTATTACTGGTATTATCCATCCCTTTAGTAGCATTTTCCTCTTTATTAAGTTTACCATTCTCTTTAACTTTATTAATACGCTCACCAGAAGATGGAGAAGACTCGAATTTTTGAAGAGTAGCCTTAGCATTTTGAATCGATTTATCCCAAACCAATCCACCATGTACAACAGCACCAACACCAGCCGCTGTAGCAACTGCATCTAATGGAAGAACAATTGGTGATGCTAACCCACCACTTCCTACTTCTGCGACGAATGTTAAGAAATTAGCCCCACCTACTAAAGATGTAGCCATGTTGCAAGAAATTTCAAATCACAGCACACCACAAATCACACTAAAATACATTGGTATCAACAAAGAAGAAAAAGATAATATTCTTGATACATTTTTTATTTAAATTTATCGAAAATCAACATAGATTTCCTTTTCCATACTGATCACACATCTTTTGTAGATTAATAATATCAATATGTCCAAATTTAGTAGATTACTTACAAGAATTTCGCACCAAAACCACCTTAAATCAGTATGCCACAATTATCATAAAACAAGTTAAACAGCAACGTAATCAAAAGTTATTCGAAGCATCTAGAGCAGCATATGAAATTGGCAGAAAGGCAGATATTTAGATAGAAAAGAATTTTTTTCATAAAAAAGACATGCTAAATTATAGCATGTCATCTTTTAAAGATTTCTCCCAAGACGTTTAAAGTATTCTTACTAAAAGGATATTTATAAACAAAAGCTTTATTTACATTTCTAATAACTTTTCACGTAAAACTAATTCTTCATCTGTCATGTATCCTTTATGCATTTCTTCTGTGATTTTATCGTAGTTAAAACACAACACATTCTCATTACCTATAAATCCAATAGGGTAAAGAACACCTACATAATCAAATTCACGTTTATCTTCTGAAATAGCCATTCTTCCAATAATCATAACGCTTTGTTCCATATCTTCTAGCTTAACTACTGTTCCAATTGGTAATAGTTTCATTGATACTTTTGCCTTCTAAATATTAAATAAATTTTACGAATTATAAATCCACTGCTTTTTCTTATTGTCTATACGTTTATAGATATACTCTACTGTAAAGTATGCAATAACATCGCAAATTAGTAACAAACCTATAGGTAAAAGTTTATCTTCTAACCGTATAGTAGAAGAAGCCCCAATTAACAACATAAACATAATACATACAGTAAAAGTCAGAATTCTATTTATTGTACGCATATCTTAATTACTCCAGTCTTATATTAATCCCGTTTTTTTGTAAATTTATCATAAAATTTCTCTTGCGCCCACCGTCCGAATTTTAAAAAACATATTAAACCTGCTCCCAAAAGAATGAGAACGATAGTTCCTAACAATTTTTCCCACAAATTGTTGGATGGAGTAATCATTAATCCTATAATAGATACAGATATTACGACATAAACTAAAATATATAATGGTTTATACGATGGAGTTTTCATATCATTTTTTCTCCTCAGGTTTTTCAAATTTTAAACTACTTCCCACAGTAAAACCCTCTAAAGCAGGAACCGTTATACCAGTTTCTTTTCCAACGCTACCTTTCAAACCTATTGCGCCTAATCCCACTGCAATAGCTGCTACTTT
>NZ_JBALMG010000219.1:0-1431 GCF_036963225.1 Bacillus sp. JJ783
AACAAGCCCGTCTATATAATTGCATTTTATATAGACGGGCTTGTTTAATTTTTTATTCTTATAATAGTAGCGTTTTGAGGGATGTTTTTTTGTTATTAAGTGTAGGGAAGTAGTGCATAATCTATGGGAATAATACAGGTGCTTTTCAACTATTATGAGAACAGCTATATTATGGCTAAATATGTAGTGAGATATAGGAATGTTGAACAAGGAGCTCATTTACAATTGAAGTGTATATATGGGCATGAAATCTTCTTTGATTAGTAGTTGTAACTTTTTGAGGCATAATTTTTTGAATTCCGTAACGTCAGTGCTACAATGATTGAAAAATAAATGTTAATGAGGTGTTCATATGAAAATTGAAGTTTGGTCTGATTTTGTATGCCCGTTTTGCTATATTGGGAAGCGTAGATTAGAAATGGCCTTAGAGCAATTTCCACATAAGAAAGATGTTGAAGTTGAGTTTAAAAGTTTTGAATTAGATCAAAATGCTCCGATCTACTCTGGAACGAGTATTAATGAAGTGCTTGCATCGAAGTATGGAATTAGTGTTGAAGAAGCTAATCGTAATAATATACAACTAGGCAATCATGCAGCTAGTATGGGTTTGAGTTTCAATTTTGAAGAGATGAAGCCAACAAATACTTTTGATGCACATCGTTTGGCGAAATTCGCAAAGGATCAGGGGAAGGAAAAGGAGATTACAGAAAATCTACTTTTTGCATATTTCACTGAATCGAGAAACTTAAGTGATGTGGAAACACTAGCTAATATTGCTGAAGCTTCCGGTCTAGATAGGGAAGAGGCTTTAAATGTTATTCATAATAAAAATGCTTATGCCAATGAGGTTAGGATTGATGAATCAATTGCCCAACAATATAAAATTACAGGGGTACCTTATTTTATTGTTAATCAAAAGTATGCTATTTCAGGTGCACAACCATTTGAAACCTTTGTTGGTGCACTTCAGCAGGTGTGGGAAGAAGAGAATCCTAAGTCTGAACTTCAAGATCTTTCAATAAATAGTACAACAGATGATTATTGTGCAGATGGTAGCTGCTCGATACCTTCAAAGGAATAATATTTAATTCTTTCTTTCTATTATGGTGTACATAATGTAATGAGGGGATAAATTTAAAATGTCATATGTATATTAATGACATCTAAATACGAATAACCTACAGTGACTTTTATAGGTTATTCGTATTTAGTTTATTTTTGGGGGAGTTACATTCAAGTGTAATATTATTGTGCTAACGGCTTGTTGGTATAGTTAATTCATATTTTTATAAAAAACTTATTTAAAACTATTGACGATTAACATACATAGGTGTAATATAGAACAAGTCGCCGATAGCAACAACGCAGAAAGCGACAAAACAAAATGAAAAACTTAGTTGACATTAACTAACGAAGATGTTAACATAAGGA
>NZ_JBALMG010000220.1:0-222 GCF_036963225.1 Bacillus sp. JJ783
AAATAAATGTTGAGAAATATTAATGAGATATTTATATCTTAATATCTATTTGTTATTATTTATGTGAGAATATTCAAAAAAGGGGGATCTTATGAACATTCCAGTGAAGGGAAGCGAACAGGTTACAAAGCAACTTAATGAATGGTATCAAGCAATGTTACAACAACAATTGTCAAAAGCAACTAATTTAAAACAAGAAATTGATAAAAATATTGATGTTTT
>NZ_JBALMG010000220.1:304-1156 GCF_036963225.1 Bacillus sp. JJ783
AAATAAAATGTTGCAAGAACAAAATTTATTATATTATTTCTTACTAGATTTTCGTTATAAAACGCTTGTTGATAGATTTAGTATCACAAAGAGAAGCTTTGACGAAATAGATTCTTTTAAAATTCCGACGGATGGTTTCTTATCTTATTATTACCATTTTTGTAAAGCGGTATATGCTACTATACTTAAAGATTATAAAGAAGCGAAAAAATATTATGAAAAAGCAGAGTTTTTTTTGAAAGACGTTCCAGAAGAAATTGAACAAGCTGAATTTCAATCTAAGTTAGCCTTATTCTATCATAATAATAATGAACCACTTTTAGCTGTTCACTATGCAACTATTTCAAAAGATATCTTCTCTAAACACCAAGGTTATGAAAGTAATACTGCTTCTTGCGAAAATACTATTGGAATGAGTTGTGTATCTCTAAAACAGTTTGAACAGGCCGAGGAACATTTAAATTCTGCATTAAATTTATTACAAAAAAATAATGAAGAAAGATTAATTTCATTCGTGCGGCACAACTTAGGGTGGCTATATGCAAATCAAAACCTTTCTGAATTAGCTATCCGTCACTTATCAGAAGTAACAGAGAAAATACCTAATCATTTCAAAGCTGTTTTTTTACAAGCTAGGGAATATTCTAAGTTAGGTGAAACAAATATATCTTCTATCCTTATTGAAAAAGGATTGGAACTTTGTTTAGAAGTAGAGAATGAAGAATATACACATCATTTCAATATTTTAAAAGCATTAAATAATAATGTGACTATCGAGGAATTAAAAAGGGTAATTGTTACAGGGAT
Organism: Bacillus sp. JJ783; assembly: GCF_036963225.1. Classification (NCBI taxonomy): domain Bacteria; kingdom Bacillati; phylum Bacillota; class Bacilli; order Caryophanales; family Bacillaceae; genus Bacillus; species Bacillus sp. JJ783. Next base: position 1,112 of record NZ_JBALMG010000220.1, read on the forward strand.
TTCTTATTTCAAAGAAGAGAATCTTTCTTATTATGTAGAAGAATA
>NZ_JBALMG010000220.1:1278-5812 GCF_036963225.1 Bacillus sp. JJ783
CGTTAAAATAATGAAGAAACTGAGTTTAATGATAATGAGTTTAGCTGTTACAGGTATTACAGTTTTTACGATAAATACTACTCCAAAGATTCAACAAACAGCAACCGCAAATACTGTCGTCAATAAGTTACAATCGACTCACGGAGAAGGGTGGTCTCCAACGAGACCTGAGTTAGTATACTTAGAGGGAAGACAACTCTAAAGTATTATTTTAAGAGTGCTAGCTTTAGCTGATATTATTTACTGGCTTGTAAACATTAAAGGTTTACAAGCCAGTTTTTTGTTGTTAGAGCTACCTTCACATTATGTTGAAAGTAATCCGTCATAATTTTAAACTATTGTAATGAATTTTAATAAAAGATTGTTGAGGAATATAGTGAAGATATTGGAACATACAAATTCTCATTAGTTATATTAAAATGGATTCATTCTCTTCTCCTTTATTTTTTATCAACATTTGTACAATAGCTGGATTTTTATATTCGAGAATAGTTGTTCCTTATCGATGTACCTGGATATAATAAGAAAAAATGAAGATTGAATAGAAGAATTTTAATAGAACAGTTACCAAGTTAACGCATTAGGAAAGAAATAGGTAGGAAGTAAGGAGCTCTCCTTTGTTCGTGACAGCTTGTTTGGTGTATGTATCTTTTTCGCATGGGAGGAAATTGATAGAGGTGATAATATACAACTATAATCACATAGAATATGCTAACGATATGTAATACATAAAAGAAACGCAAACTAGAGTATTAAATTACGTTTTTTTTCACAAGATGGAGAAAAAAGTAGAAAAGGTGTTTTTATACGAAAACACCTTTTCTATTTATAATGCTCCTTTATGGAAAATAACGAATCATGTACTTGAATTTAGTGGGAATTACACTAATAAATAATACAATTAGGAGCAGAAAAACAGTCTTAGTTGCTCTAAATCACGTCCCGCAAAAAGTCCTATAAGGACGATTAGTCGGCGCTGGAGGCGTGCAGTAATCCGCTTGTTCTTGAGAATAGTCATAAGGATTTGCTAAAGCTTGAAGAAGTTTCTCCATTACGCTATAGTCTCCATTTTTAACAGCTGCTTCTAGTGCTTCTTCTACTCTGTGGTTGCGAGGGATGATTACTGGGTTGTTATTTTTCATTAATTTGTATGCATCATCTTTCGATTCTTTTTGTCTTTCTAACCGAGATTGCCATAGCTCGTACCATTCTTTAAATTCGGGACTTTCAAATAAAGGTGCATTTTCTAATGCAGTGTCAGTTAATGAACGGAATGTATTTGTATAATCTGCTTTATATTTTTCAATTGCTTTTAAAAGTTTCTCAATAAGTGATTGATCTTGCTCTTCATTGCTAAATAGTCCTAATTTCTTCTTCATTCCGAGGAACCAATTGTTTTCGTACTGCACACTGAACTTTGAAATTTCATCTTGTGCAATCTTTAGCGCTTCTTCTTCATCTTCGTGTAGAATCGGCATTAAAGATTCAGCTAATCGTGCAAGGTCCCATGCAGCCATATACGGCTGATTTCCATATGCGTAGCGACCTTTTACATCAATAGAGCTAAATACTGTTCCTTGGTCATAACTATCCATAAAGGCACAAGGACCGTAATCAATCGTTTCACCGCTAATCGTTATATTGTCAGTGTTCATTACGCCGTGAATGAAGCCGACGAGTTGCCATTTGGCGATGAGGCTTGCTTGTCTCTTAATAACTTTTTGTAGTAATGAAACGTATGGATTTTCAGTAGATTCAATTTCTGGATAATGTCTTTTTATCGTATAGTCAGCTAACGCTTTGAGATCCTCGATTGAGCCGCGAGCTGCCGCGTATTGGAATGTTCCAACACGTATATGACTACTTGCAATCCTTGTTAAAATAGCTCCAGGTAGCTTTGTTTCGCGATAGATTGGTTCGCCAGTTGAGACTACTGCTAAACTGCGAGTAGTTGGAATATCAAGTGCGTACATTGCTTCGCTAATAATATACTCGCGTAGCATAGGACCGAGTGCAGCACGGCCATCACCGCGGCGTGAATATGGAGTAGGGCCAGAACCTTTCAATTGAATATCAAAGCGTTCGCCTGAAGGAGTAATTTGTTCTCCAATCAAAAGGGCACGACCATCTCCTAACATGTTGAAATGACCAAATTGGTGTCCAGCATATGCCTGAGCTAGTGGATGAGCTCCTTTTGGAATAGTATTACCAGCTAAAATGGCAATTTCAGCGTCCTTTTTTAGTTCCTCAGGATTAAAGCCAAGAGATATTGCTAGTGAATGGTTTAGTTTAATTAACTCCGGTGAGTGTACAGGAGTTGGGGGGATTTCTGTATAAAATGATTGTGGTAATGTAGCATAACTCGTTTCTATATTCCAACCAGCGTCCTTATTTTTAGTCATTTTATCTCCTCCTTTTTTGTATTTTGAATATGTATTTGTACGTATGTATTCTTTGTAAAGTTAACTAAAAGTATAATTTATTATTTCCCCTTGCAATCTATTGTAAGGACTTCAGTGCATTGTGTCTATTTAACAGCAAATACAAAAACTCCATTTTTATAAAGATTGATTAAAATGGAGTTTTGTTATTATTTGATTTTTACAATTATCTTTCCTTTTGCTCTTCCAGACTCTGAATATTCCATTGCTTTTTGAGTATCTTCAAAAGGGAAAATGCGATCGATTATAGGTTTGAGTTGTCCAGATTCAATATAGTTTGCAATTATACGTAATTGATCTCCGCTGGGTTTCATAAACAAAAACGAATATTGAGCATTATGCTTTTTTTCAAGTGCAGTAAGTTTTTTACTTGCTAATGAAAATAAGAGTGTTTTGAAAAATCCTGAACCAAATTCTTTACCGAAGCGAGCATTTGGCATTCCTGAAACGGAAACAATGTTCCCTCCGCTTTTTATAATATTGAATGATTTTTCAAGTGTTGTTCCACCGATTGTATCAAATACCGCATCATAATTTTTTAGTATATCTTCAAATTTCTCTGTTTTGTAATTAATAATTTCATCTGCGCCAAGAGACTTTACTAAATTCGTACCAGCTTCACTAGCAGTTGTTGTAACAGTGGCACCCATTATTTTTGCTAACTGAATAGCGAAAGTACCGACACCACCAGATCCAGCATGAATTAAAATCTTTTGTTCTTTTTGTAATTGCATGGTGTCATGTAAGGCTTGATATGATGTTAAGCCAACGAGTGGAATCGAAGCAGCTTCCTCAAAACTTAAATTTTTTGGTTTTAAGGCTATATCATCCTCATGAATGGCTATATATTCCGCAAAAGTACCGATTTTACCTTTTCTTGGACGGGCATATATTTCATCACCAACTTTAAAACGAGTCACTTTTGCTCCAATCTTCACGATGACACCGGAAAAGTCATTACCAAGGATTAGGGGCATTTCATATTTAAGCAACATCTTTACTTTTCCATCGCGTATTTTAAAATCAATTGGGTTAATACTAGCTGCATGAATTTCCGCAAGTACCTCATACTCATTTATTTCAGGAGTAGGCACCTCTGTCATACGCATTGGGACTTTCCTATACTTATCAATTATCATTGCTTTCATTTCTTGTACCTCCAAATACCGTATCTTTATTTCAATAAAAGTTTTGCAATAGCTTCTCAATATCTAATACAAGGTTTTTTAATAAACTTAATTTTGTACGTATATCAATATAATAGAAGTTTTTTGTACCTTCTTTTCGCATTAAAATAATACCGGCTTCTCGTAAAATTTTAAGATGATGTGATACTGCTGGTCGAGAAAGGTGTGTTTGTTTAGTGATTTCCCCTACACGTAATCCTGTTTGACATTCCGTTTCCATGAGAACTAACAAAATAGCTTGACGTGTTTCATCACCAATTGCCAATAATACTTTTTGAGAATCAATAAAATCTTTTTTTATAACATTTAATTGTTCGTGTTTATTCATTTCAATCACTTTTCCTCCTGGTAATTAGTCGAAAGGTTTAAGATGATGAACCATTACAGCGATACGGTAATGCTACATGAATGTTGTATGAGCTGCAATATTGAGAAAGAAAATCGAGACGAATCAATTTTTACGTATTGAACATTATGGAGTATTTATTATAGGGAATAGAAAAATATTTCTTTTTTTATATTGTAATTAATGGAGTTAAAAGGTAGAAAATGATTTAACAATGCGTTGTCTGCGGAGGGTAAAGGGTAGCCATTTAATAATAAAATAAATGGTCGTAACCTTGTATAATTTATAGGGTTACGACCGCTTATAATGTTTTTATTATTTTTGATGTCTACATCAGAGAATAGTTCAAAGTGAAATAGACCCTTTTGTTTATCCTTTAATACACACACAAATTAAGTGACTTGTAGATGTACTAAAGGATAAAAGTAATTTGGAGCGTAATCTATATATATGATAATATATTGTTTGTTATATTACACATAAAGGGCTGAGCGTTATGAGAAGAAAAGGTTATTTTATAGACAATGAAAGTAAGCGATTATACAACAATGAAATAGTAG
>NZ_JBALMG010000221.1:0-1513 GCF_036963225.1 Bacillus sp. JJ783
ACTCAAGCCCCCACTGAAATGCTTCATCTCAGTGAGGGGAGTTGACGATGATAGAGGATGTGAAGTAATTGCGAAGAATAAAGAAAAGATACGGGATTTATATGAGAAGTATAAAGAGTGGATACCAGAATATGAACGAGAGAGTATAGATGACTTATTTACATGAAAATAGGAGGAAGTGAAGTGTGTAATGAAAAGGATCGCAATTGTATCTGCATGGGAACCAGAGCTTACGTATTTGCATCAACATTATCCAAGTGAGCGTGTAGAAAAAATAGCAGCTTGGGAATTTCATTTTCATTCTATTAATGAATTAGAAGTTATTTCAGTTGTAACTGGTGTCGGTAAAGTAAGTTGTGCTAGTTGTGTACAACTATTAATAAGTGAATTCCAGCCAGATCAGTTATTTATGACAGGGATTTGCGGGAGTTTATCAGATAAGGTGAAAAATGGACACATCGTTGTAGCTCTTAATACTTTGCAGCATGATGTTACTGCGGCTGGTTCAGGAGAAGATAGTTTTAATCTATATGATGGTAGAACAGCACCTATTGAAACAACTAAATCACTCGTAAAGCGAATGAAGAAATTGCGTTCGTATGACCCGGTCCATTTTGGTACATTTCTATCTGGAGATCAACGTATTCGAAGTTCAGAAATGAGGTATTTACTTCATACTGTATACGGTGCTTTAGCCGTTGATCAAGAAGTGGCAGCATTTGCTTATGTATGTCGTGTAAATAACAAACCATTTCTATGTTTAAAAGCTGCCTCAGATCAAGCGAATGACAAAACGAAAGAAGAACAAAAGGTTTTTAAAATGTTAGCATGTGAACGAGCATGTGAGCATTTAATTACTTTTTTACGTGTTTATGAGATTACTGTAGTTAACAATGTATAGTAAGAGGAGTATAGTGATGAAAGCTACAAATAAAATAGCGATTCTTGGTGCGAATGGAAAAGTCGGAAAATTCCTCGTAAATCAAGCGTTAGAAAAGGGCTATCAAGTACGAATATTAACGAGAAATTCTAAAAATATGACGATAACTAATGAAAATATAGAGACTATCAGTGGGGATGCCCGCGATTTTTCAGTCATACAGGAATTACTTCAAGGGTGTAAAGCTGTGATTAATGCGGTGGGTCAGCCGAAAAATGAACTTTATATTTTTAGTACAGTTACGAAGCATGTTTTAAAAGTAATGAAGGAATATGAAATGAAGCGCTATATTCTTATTTCTGGAGGCTCCTTAAATGTAAAAGGAGATCAGAAGGGAATTGCAAATAAAATAGGGGCTAATTTGTTTCGATTATTTCTTCCAAAGATGATGCAGGATAAATATAAAGAATTGCAAATTATACAAAGTAGTGAAATAGATTGGACAATTGTTAGATTACCGTTTGTTATAGAGGGAAATGGGATTGGTGATATTAAAGAGAGTTTAGTAGATATGCCAGGAATCAAAATTCAAAATGGGGATATTGCACCGTTTGTAATAAAACAAATTAATAG